>JASEHK010000052.1 GCA_030018875.1 Endomicrobiia bacterium
GTAATATGGATCCTATCGGGCTTACGATTTATCATAGTTTGGCTATAACCGGCGGTGTCTACGGCGTCTGCCCGCAAATCGGCGCGCCGATAATGCCTCAGGCGTTAAACAACGACCAAACAAAAGTCGCCCATCTTTTGGATATGTCGCACGATTTTTGTCCCGGCACCGACAATGGAACGAAAACGACCAACACATTTGTAAAGGCGACAAAAGCATTGGTGGATGGACTTGTGATTGCGCAGAAAGCCATAAGGATACCTTATCCCGGCGGCGCCGCGGTACTGGCAAAAAAAATCGCGAAGTTGCAGCAAAAAAATGCCGGCGGCGATGACACTGGCGCCGATGTGGCCGGCGTCCTTCCGTGGGGCGGCGCCAACGGCTATAAACTTGGTCTTGAGCAAAGCGAAAAAGGCGTTTATTTTGAAACTGAAAGTTTGTGTATCAGCATACCCCCTATTCCGATAGTTTTGCCGCCTGGTTTGCACGTTCACATCTCAAATGCCAAAGAGATGGACTCTGACCAAAAAACATGGCTTTACGCCAACAAGGATGAGTTTTACAAGCACCACAAAATAACAGCGCTCGCCACCAAAAACTCCGGCACCGAAACGGGCTATCCCTTCGCGGCGGGGCTGTTCGGCGCAATAACATGGCCGGCGATACAGACAATGGCGTCGGCGGCGGTTTACAACACGAAAGGCCCGATGTTCGTCGAATACGAGAAAGACAGTGAAAGCGCCAAAATAAAAGAAGTTATCGAGGCATTTCGTAAAGCCGAAAAGTCCGGCTGGGACGCGCATCTCGTCCCTCTCGGCAGTCCGTATATTCATTGAGAAATCGTGAAGGGTGAAGGGTAAATCGTGAAGGGTGAAGGGTAAATCGTGAAGGGTGAAGTAGGGAATAAAAAACTGTACGAAAGATTTGGAAGTTTGTTGGAAAGCGCGGACGGTACAAAACTAATGGGGTTAACCGACAGGATTGGAAAAATGATAAAACCACTTCCGGCTTCCCACTCCCCCCATCACCCATCACCCATCACCCATCACCCATCACGATTTACCCTTCACCCTTCACGTCTTCCCTCCTCCCGCGGCCAGGCTCTCGTCGAGATAATACTTCTGTTGCCTCTTCTCATAATAATAATGTCAATGATAACATGGTACACCCGCGTGCTTCTTACCAAACAAATGCTTCTCACCGCCGCGCGTTACGGCACAGATATGATGTATTACACACGCAAAGACGCCTTCGACGAGGACAAAGTCAAGTACTGGATTAAAGTGTACCTTTCCGAAAGCGGCATACAGGGCCGACGCCTCGTCGAATCAAAAATAAAAATCTATGTTGACGACAAGCGGCCGACAGAAGTCGTAACTCCGACCAACGCGCTTATTCCGATAAATCCCTTTAATCTTCATAACGAAGCATCCGTTGTCGAGGTCGCATACGAACTCTCGATGCCGACGATATTCACGGCTTTCTCGTCGTATATCCCCAACGCCGGCGAACTCCCGAACACGATTACAGTGGCGGCGCGCTCGGCGGTGCTGGCCGGAACGATGTCGCCGAAGCCGTAGTCGTTGGAATAATGCGCGCGACGTTGCACTCTAATTAAGTGAAGTCGCCGGAGTAAGAAGTTGAGGACAACAAGTCGAGTGTCAAAAATAAACGCCGCCGACATTCCGTCGGGGTCGAACAAAAAAGGAGGTGAGTAATTATGTTGAAGAAACTTGTCTATGGCGAAGAAGCGCAAGGCCTTACCGAGTACATCCTCATCATCGCCCTGATAGCGGTTGTCTGCGTCGCGTCTCTGCGTATTTTCGGCGCACAGATAAAAGACCTTATAGTCCGCTCAACCCGCAAAATCAAGGACGAGACCCAGGGTTTCGCCGACTAAATAGTATAAGGTAAATTGAGGTCGCATTCTCAATAAGTGGAACGGGGAACATCTCCTGAAAATCGGGGGGATGTTCTTCGTTTCATATTGTCCGGTTTGTGTTTTTATCAAATCCCCGGACTCAAAAATGGAGCAGCCGAAATGAAAAAGAATCAACTTATCATCGCCGGAGTTTTAAGCGTCTTTGTGGCCATTCTCGTGGGGGCGTTTATGGCGTCTCTGGAGAGTAAATACAGGAAAGGCGCTCAGAAAGTTACGGTACTGGTCGCATCGCGCTACATAGACCAGGGCTTGATGGTCTCGGAGGACATGGTCAAAGAAGTCCAGATGCCCCGCGAATACGTCCAGCCCAAGGCGATAGCGGCGCTCGCCGACATACTCGGCAAGGAAAAGATGCCGCAGTATATGACGATAGTCCCCGTTATGGAAGGCGAGCAGATTTTGGGCTCCAAACTTCTTGCTTTGGGCGCGGAGACGGGTCTGGCGTCCGTGGTTCCGTCCGAGTTTCGAGCGATGACATTTCTTTTGGACCGCCAGGAAGTTCAGGGCATAATCCGTCCCGGCAATAAAGTGGACGTTATAGGAGTATTCGATTATTACGGCGAAGGCGGCACCAGAAGGGAAGAGGCCGTTACGCTCATACAGAACGTCACAGTGCTTGCCGTCGGCAAGGCTGTGCTCGGGAGTATGGAGCCGGTAACGATGAAAAAGGGCAGGGTCGAGGCCGCCGTCGCGGCCGAGGCGCCCGAATCTGTCGTTACAGTTTCTCTGGCCGTCACGCCGACCGAGGCCGAAACCGTCGCCTTGGCAAAAAAGAAAGGCGAGATATTTATGTCGCTGCGCCCGATAGGAGACGAGAGAATCTATGACCTTCCCGGAGCGGCTTTGAGCAAGATATTCAGGGCCGCGCCGGCGTCCCGCCCCGCCGCTCCCGTCAGACAGTCTGCGGTCGTCATCGAGGCCGAGAGGCAGACCAAAGAGGCGCTTGAAATGCTGAAGCGTTATCAAAGGCGATGAGCGCCGCGGGAAAACTTCTAACGATATATGAAACCAAAGAGGCGCTTGGGCAGGCCATAATCGGCGTCAACTTCGCCATAGCCCTGGCCGCCCAGACGGCCGGTCGCGCCGGCCTCTGCGATCTAAACTTCGGCGGCGCGGGCGAGCTGGGCGTTCTTCTCAACTTTCAATCCAACAAACACTTCAACGACCTCTTGCCTCTGATATCGCAAATGGACGAGAGGATTCTCAAGGGCTTCCTCGTAAAACATCGCTCCGGCGTTGACGTCCTGCCCGGAATCTCCGCGGATTTTTCACCCCGCGACATAAAGCTTGACTCCATCGGCGCCGTCATTGACCTACTGAAGTCTATGTATCCCTTCGTGATAGCGAGTTGCGAGAACCGCGTCAATTCGCGCACGACCGCGATATTCGACGAGTCCGACCTTATTTTTCTGGTAATTTCGCCGCACCTCCTCTCCCTTAATCAAGCCAAGCGTTTTCTCGAACAAATGAAGACACTGCATTATCCGCTCGGGATGATAAAGATAGTGGTAAATATGGCCGATGTCAAATCGGGCATCCCGCGCAAGAATATAGAGGAGTTCGTCGGCGCGCAGATATACGCGGAAATACCGTATGACTCCGCGACGGTTCTGCCGTCCATAAACGACGGAGTGCCGGCGATAGAATCGGCTCCGCAGTCCAATTTTTCGCGAGCCATAAAGTTAATCGCGCAGACAATAATAAAGGAAAACGAAAAGTTCGCCGCCGACAAGTCGGGCATATTCGCCGCCGCCCTTGCCGGAGCCGACGACCGCCGCCGCGCGCGGCTCGCCGCGTCTCTCAAAAAAGAGGAAGAGAGCCGTCCGACCGACGACGCCGAGGCCAAAGTAAACGCTCTCAAAAGCAAGATACACAAGCGGCTGCTCGACGAGTTCGATTTTAAATCGCTGGATCCGGCGCGGCCTGATTTGATGAAAAAAAACGTCCGCGAAAAGATAGAAACGATTCTCTCGGAAGAAGGCACCGAGGGACTCGGCAGAGAAGAGCGCGGACAGATGGTGCTTTCTCTCATAGACGATGTCTTGGGGCTGGGGCCGCTCGAAAACCTTCTGCGCGATGACACCGTATCCGAGATAATGGTCAACGGCACCCGCGACATCTTCGTCGAGAAAAGCGGAAAACTCTATCCCACCCAGGAAAATTTCGCGTCCAACGACGCCATCCGCACCGTAGTGGACAGGATACTCGCGCCCATCGGCCGCAGAGTGGACGAATCCACGCCTCTGGTGGACGCCCGCCTGTCCGACGGGTCGCGCGTTAACGTCATCATACCTCCCCTGTCTCTGGTCGGGCCGGTCATAACGATAAGAAAGTTCACGATGAAGAAGCTCGGCATAGACGACCTTGTGGCGTACGGAGCCGTTACGCGCGATATGGTCGAGTTCCTCAGGGTCTGTGTCAATTTGAGGAAAAACATAGTGATTTCCGGCGGCACCGGCTCAGGCAAAACGACTCTCCTGAACATGCTTTCGTCCTTCATCCCGTCCGACGAAAGAATAGTTACCGTCGAGGACTCCGCCGAGTTGAGGCTTCCTCAGCGGCACGTCATCACTCTTGAGTCGAGGCCGGCATCCATAGAAGGCACTGGCGAGATAGCCATTCGCCGACTCGTGATAAACGCATTAAGAATGCGCCCCGACAGAATCGTCGTCGGAGAGTGCCGCGGCGGCGAGGCGCTCGACATGCTTCAGGCGATGAACACCGGCCACGACGGATCTTTGACGACGATACACGCCAACACGCCCAAAGATGCGATTTCCCGTCTCATCACGATGGTGATAATGGCCGGCACGGAGTTGCCCGAGCGCGCGATAAAGGAGCAGATAGTCGGGGCCATAAATATGGTCGTTCAGACGTCGCGCATTTCCGACGGCGCCAGAAAAATAACTCAGATAACGGAAATAACGGGATTGGAAGCCAACGAAGTCAAGATGCATGACCTCTTCATATACAAACAACGCGGCGTCAAAGACGGCAAAATATACGGCGATTTCGTCGCCACCGGCAATAAACCGACATTTATGGATGCGATAAAGACCCACGGCATAGAGTTGGACGATAAAATTTTCACGCCGTCCGCGGGCGGGCTGCGATGATTGCCATAATCATAATGGCCGTTGCCGTTCTGGCTGCGGCCGCGGCGTCTTTCTTTTTATTTTCAAAAATCATCGTCGGAGTGCGCGCCTCCTGGACGGATTTCGCCTTGACCGCGGCCAAGATACGCAAGGCCGCCGACAGGGGACGCGATGTCGCCGGCGCGAAATTTTCCGTGGAAACCATCACGGCCGCTCTCAGGGATTCGCCCGATTCGTCCGTCGCGCGCTATTTCCGTCTGATTGTCGCGGCATTCACGGCCGCCGTCACGCTTTTGGTCTTCGGAGCGAACGCGGTGATTTTCGCCTTCATATTCGGCTTCGCCGGATATATGATTCCGTCGGCCGTCGTCAAATATCTGGAAAATAAAAAACTCGGCATTTTCGAAGAGCAGTTGATGGACGCTTTGGGCACTATCTCCACCGCGATGCGCGCCGGGTCGAGCCTCGTTCAGGCCATGGAAGTTGTAACGGCGGAGGCCGCCTCGCCGCTCAAGGAAGAGTTTTCGGAAGTGTTGAGGCAAGTCCAGCTCGGAAACTCCATAGACAAAGCCCTTAAAGAAATGACGGAGCGCGTCAAAAGTCAGGACTTGCGTCTCGCGGTGCTCGCGATTACGGTAACAAGAGAATACGGCGGAAACCTCGGCGAAAATCTTATGAGAATATCAGCCGTTATGCGCGAGCGCAAAAAAATCCGCGGCAAGATAGACGCCATAACCGCCCAGGGCCGCTTGTCCGGATGGGTCGTTACATTCGTGCCTCTCGGTCTTCTTTTTGTTTTGAAATGGATGGAGCCGGAAATGTTCGGTCTGATGTTCACGACTTTTCTGGGAAACATTCTTCTGGGCATCTCGGTCATACTCGTTTCTATCGGCAACTACGTCATAATGAAGATAGTAAAGATAGACATATAACTTATACAAGAAGGCGCGACAACTTGATTTTGCGTATAACCTCTGTAATTCGCGGCAGGGTAACCGCCGCCGTTCTCCTTGTTCTCGTCGCGGTTGTGTTTTGGATAAGAAGCGACGTGTTCTTTAATATCGCCCGCGCGGTTTTTGGCGGCGGGGCGGCGCGCATCTCTGCGGATGCCGTCCGCCGGATAGAGCGCGAGGTTTATTTTTCAGGGCATCGGAATCTCGCGGTTGTCTTTTATCTCGCCGATGACGCGGCCCGCAGATTAAGAGACGGGGCTGTCGGCGTCGGCGGCGCGGGGTGGCTGGAGCCCGATTTCAAACGCTTGGCCTCTTTGCCGACGAACTCTAAGGTGATATTCGTGTCCGGCTCGGGGACTTATCACCATCACACATTGCGTTTTATATCGGAGATTAGCCGCCGCCCCGGTGTTCTGTATCTTATAGACGCTCATTCCGACGCGAGGCCGTCGGGGCGCTCCGACTGCGGTTCATGGGTTGGCTCCTTCGACGGAGATATAGTTTTTCTGGGCGGATATTTCGGCCTTACCCGAGAGACGATGCGCTGGCTCGATCCGGCGCTTCTGGCATCGGGACGGCTCAAGGTTTATGCCGCGCCCAACGTCGCCGTCCGTCGGGGTTATGTCAAAATCAACATTAAGTCCGCCGGTTCCGCGGAAACACTCGGACGAATCGTCGCGGATTTCAGGGCAGACAGAGTAGCGGGGTTTTTCGGCAAACCGGGCGCGTGGGTCAGATGGAAGACGACCGACGACTTTTTACAATCGTCGGCGAAGACCTCAAGAGACAGTTCGCGCGTCGTCCATCTGAGTATTGATTTAGATGTTTTGTCGGCGCGGCACATTGACACCGGATGGGGAAACGGCGAACTCAATCCGGCTGATGTCGTGGCGCTCGCTCGGGCGATTTCCCGACGGGAGTCACTTTTGAGCGCCGATATTTGTGGGTGGTCGGGCGATGGCAAAAGCGCGCCAGCGGCTTTTAAGGAAGTATTCCGGGCGCTTGTCAAAGAGATGTCTTCTCACCGCGGAGCAAAATAATGAAAAAAATATATTCTCTCATCGCCGCGACTGTGTTCGTATGGCTCTTGTCGGGCGCGCTTTTGATTTACGCCGGAAATTCAATCGCTTTCGCGTCAGTTCTGGCCGGCGCCGCCGCGCTGCCGCTGTGGTTCGGGCGCCTGCTCGCCGCGTCGGAAAATCCTCGGCGGCTCGTCTCGTGGCTCGACGCCGCGTGGCTCGTCGTTTTCGTCTACGCGCTCGTCGAACTTTTCGAAATCACGTCGTCTGAGGTCGTGCTCACCGCGATGCTTATGACTCTCGCTTTTTCAAAATGGAAAGAGGCCTCCCGTCCCAACCGGACGGCGGGTTTGGTCTCTGAAGGGGAGAAACCCAAATGAGCATAGTTATATTTTTAGTGATGCTTCTGGTATTCGCCGCCGTGATGATGCTCGTCACGTGGTTTCTGGACATCGTCAGGGAGTTTTCGCTTTCCAAGCGACTCAAAGGAAAAGTGCAGGACGAGTACACCGTCGCCGACAAGGGGCTCGTGGCCGCGGTAAAGAGTTTCGCAGTGGACATAGGCGCGTATCTCGAAAGGGTGAAATTCTCCGGCATTCCCGCAATGCTCGACTCTAACCGCCTCAATCTCTCCAAGGCCGGGATGTCGCAGATAAAGGCGTCCACGCTCGTCGGATACCAAGTTATGGCGGCTCTTGCCGTGGCCTTTGTCGCAGTTCTTGTGTTCGACGTTTACAACATAATAATTCTGGCCGCGCTCGTCGCAGGCGGTTTTTTCTCTCCGGTTTTGTGGATCAAAGAAAAAATAAAGAAACGCGAGCGCGACATATTCAGGCAACTCCCCGACGCTCTGGATATTTTGACGCTTCTCGTCGAGGCAGGCCTCGATTTCGGTTCCGCTTTCAATAAATACATAGATTCTGAAACCGGACCTTTGGTTGATGAGTTCCATCAGGTGCGCCGTGAAATCAATCTGGGGAAAAACCGCGTGCAGGCGCTTATTGATATGTCCAAGCGCGTGCGTCACAAGCATCTTACGTCCGTCGTAAACTCGATAGTCCAGTCCATGCAGACGGGCGCGTCCATAGGCCCCACGTTAAGAATTCTCTCCGACACGTACCGCGTCGAGCGAGCCCAAATGGCCGAAAAGATGGGACAGCAGGCTCCGATGAAGATGATGGTGCCGCTGGTTCTTTTGATTTTTCCCACGATTTGGATACTCATCTTCGGCCCCATAGTTCTCTCCTTTATGTCCGGCAAAATCTGGTAAGTTTTACATTGACGATATTTTAATAAACCAATAGTTTCAGCGAGGGCAAAAACAATCCGGTCTTTGTAGTTGCCAAGCTTGCTTGGCATCTTTTTCCACAGGCCGACCAAGTGCCTGCCCCGAACTTGTTTCGGGGTCGGCAACTACAGAAATTGTGCG
>JASEHK010000053.1 GCA_030018875.1 Endomicrobiia bacterium
ACATCTTTTTCAGTTGAAAGCGACATATCTGTTCTTATGAAGCCAAATTGAATATTTAAATTATCGAGTTTATCTCCTCTAATGTTGGCACTTTTTAATTCATTACTAACTGTATCGACTAAATAATGCGATAAATCCTTTGGCAAGTTATACAGAGGATACGCTTTTCTAAAGGGTTTATTTTCTAATGCAATTAAAACGCAACTAATCAATAAACTTCGTTGGCTTTCCAGTATTTTGTAAGAGTGCAAAGCCACATTCAATTGCTTAGTAAAATCTAAAAGTTTATCGAAGTCTTGTCGCAATTTATCAGGGCTTGATAAATATCCTTCTAAATAGTCATTGCCTGAAAGTAGCTTGCTCCCGAAAATCGGTACTGCTTTTCTCTCATTCTTAAGTTGTAAAAAATGAGAAACCTTTAGTTGTTGCTTTGTTTGACCGCTAACCCCTATTGCCAAAACATCAAATTCTTTTGACAAATAAGAGGCGTATAACAATGCGCCGTCAACCGCATATTCGGAAAATTTATCTTTTGTGGGACTTTCATGTCTAGTTATTTCTGCCTTGCATTCAACTACGATAATTAAATCGGAATTACATGAAAAAGTTACCAAAAATTCAGGCCTTCCTTTGCCGTTTCCATTTTTTGATGCCGTTTTCAAAAGTTTGTCAACTCTGGGGTTGTCCGATAACTGTTCTTCTATATGAACAATATCGCAAAACCGCTCAAAATGAGAACGGACAATGCTTTCCGTTTTTCTTTCGTTTGCCATAACTGACTGTTTCCTCGCGTTCCAACCTAATATTTTGGGATAAACTATTGCGCCCCCTATTAACGATTTTCCTACTGAAGTGTCTGGGGTTTTACTTCTACTATGCCGCGCGTCACGGCCTGCTTGGCGGCGGCGGAAAGACCCGCGTTCCATGCCTTCATTTCTTCTATATCCAAACGCTTTACGACCACATCCACCCTGCGGTTCTTGGCGCGAGTTTCTGGAGTGTTGCCCTCGACCACGGGATGATACTCGCCGTATCCCGCGGCGGTAAGCCTCTTGGGCGCGAAAGACAAATCCTCGAGCATAAACCTCAAAAGGCTCGTCGAGCGGGCCGTCGAAAGCTCCCAGTTACTGGGAAACTGCGCAGTGCGTATGGGCGTGTTGTCGGTGTGGCCCTCTATGGTTATTCTGTTGGGGTCGTCGAGAAGAAGCGTCATTATGTCTCTTATTATCGTTTTGGCCTCGGGGTAAATTTCCGCCTTTCCGGGGTCAAACATATACTTTTCCGAAAATGTTATTATCAACCCTTCCTTCTGGGACATTTGGGTGGAAACGAACGATGACAGGGAATGCTGGACGACGTAACCGTCTATCCTTTCTTTTATTTTCTTGAGTTGATCCTCGGTGGCCGCGGCGGAAAGCGCGAAAAGCATGACGAAAAACACCAGCAACTGCGTGACGAGGTCGCCGTAGGATGTCATCCACGGCGGTGTGGGAAGGGGTTTTGCTTCTTCTACTTTTTGAAGGGCCATTTTTTTCGGCGGAGTTTTTAGATTCCCGCGGCGGCGCGTTCTCTGGCCGAGGCGATTTTTCTGAGGCGAGGCTCAAGGTATGCCTGAAGATTTCCCTCTATGATTGAGGGTGTCGTGCCCGACTGTAATAAAAGCACGCCGCGGATTATAACTTGTTTGACGAGAATCTCTTCCTCGCTGCGCCTTTTTAGTTTTCCGGCGATAGGGTTGAAGACGAGATACGCGGCCATCGCGCCGTAGAAAGTTGTAAGAAGCGCCACAGCCATGCCGGACGCTATCTGCGACTGGTCCTGAAGGTTTGCAAGCATCAATATAAGACCGATGACCGTTCCGATGAGTCCGAAGGCCGGCGAATAAGTTCCCAAGGCGATAAAAATTTCCTGCCCGACCTTGTGGCGCTCCTGGATGAAGGTAACTTCCGTCTCAAGAAGACCTCTTATAAACTCGGCGTCCTGACCGTCAACGACGAGCTGGACTCCGCGCTTCATAAAATCGTTGTCTACCTTTTTTACGTCCGATTCAAGCGAAAGAAAACCTTCGCGCTTGGCCTTTTGCGACAGAGAAACGAACTGCGAGATTATGCCGGTAGTATTCTCCGCGGGCTCCATCATCACCTTCCTGGCGATGTTCCAAACGCCGAGAAACTGTTTGAGCGGATAGTTTATGAGGGTCGCGCAGAACGCGCCGCCGAAGGTAATCATCATTGAAGGAACACTCCAGAAAAGCACGAACTGTTTTACGTCAAGACTGCCGCCCCTCGCCAGAATGCCAAGCGCAATAAGAAGAAAGCCGGCTATTGCTCCGATTAATGTGGTAATGTCCACTTATTTCTCCTGATTCCCCGATATTTTTCTTTTATATTCCACTACTTTGCGGACAAGTTCGGCGGGAGATTCTCTGACGAGATACTGATTGTTGGAAATCAGCGCGACCTTCGTGTCGGGCATTGACTCCACCGACTCTATAAGTTCCGCGTTTATCGTTACTTCCTGTCCGTTGAGTCGGTGAAGAGTTATCATGAAATTACTGAGGTTTCACTAAACTTTAGAAGTAGCGCCAACGGGATTTGAACCCGTTATCTGCGCCTTGAGAGCCCCGCACCAATTTTAATGGTAGCGCGTACGGGATTTGAACCCGTGATCTCCGCCTTGAGAGGGCGGCGTCCTAAACCGGACTAGACGAACGCGCCATAATTGGTGCGGGGTAAACCAGGCTAGACGATGGCGCCGTTTTATTTATGCGGAACTTTCCAGGGAGATTGGATTTTACAAAATAATGCCGTCAAATCAAAATCCGAAAACTGCCTGAGACATTACCCGCCACTCTCTGTAATCGCGTTCCACGCTTTCAAGCGCGCTCGACGAAAAATCAAGCGCGCCGACCAGTGCGGAACCGGAGCGAGGCCTGTATATTATCCGCGCCGAGGTCTTTGAAAAAACAACATCTTCATGTGTCCCGGAAAGTTGGGTATGCTCCAACTCGGAAAACACGGGGTCGGCGTATTTCATCGTTACAATAGTGTTGAAACCTCTCATTTTAGTTATGAAACGGCCGGCAAGATATTCGTGGCCCAGATAGTCGAGCGGCGCGCGCGCGATAGTGTAACCGGGAAAACGGATATCCGGTATTTCGGCCCAGCGGATCATCGCATCCACGGAAGTCAATCTGTACGCGGCTTCGACCACAACGGGGATTTCTTCCGACGACGAGGAGTTTTGTTTGTAAACGGCGGATTCGGCGCTCAAAGAAAATCCGCGGGCCGCGCCCAGAGCGCCGAAAACCGAAACGGCCATATCGTTATCGCCGCCGGCGGCCGCGATGGCCCTATCAGAGGCCGCCGACAGGAAACCGCTTACGCCCGCGTGCGTCGCGTCGTCTCCTTTCAGTCGCAACTCGGCCGCGTAGTAGTCCATCGTCTCATATTGAACCGCTGACGCGGCGCGGGCGGAAAAAACTTTGGAGTTCCAAAACATCTCCACCGAATCCGCCGGAGCGTAAATATGATTTACCGCGAGCCCCCATATTCCGTACTTAAAATATCTTCTTCCCGCCTCGACGCCGGCGCGTTCTCCGGCTTTTACATAGAGTTCGTCCACCCAAAGAGGGTCGGAAGTTTTGAAGTTGATCCCCACGGAGCCCGACGAATACTCGTTAACGCCCCAGAAACCGAAGTTTCTTAAAGCGAGCCGTCCGAAAATTTCTTTTCTTCTTATGTTCATCGCCAAACGAATCTGCTGATAAAACGCCGCCACCGAGGTCTCGACATCCTGCCCCCATGCGTAGTCGGCGTTGACGGAAAACTCGGCCGCTATATCCAGGCGCGGCGTTTCTTTGACGGCGTTCTCCAAATTTATTAGGGCGTATTCCGTCTCAAAATATTTCACCACGCGCTCGAAACGCTCTTCGTCAACAGGGTCGAAAATGTCAACCCGCCACGCGACCTCGTTGAAAAAACGGGCCCACGCCATGCGGGAAGACGCGGTATTTTTCATCCGGGCGTACCGTTTGCGGAAATCCGTCCCGCCCTTGGCCGCGAAATATCCTATTTCTTCTATGACGGAACTATCCGAAAAAGTTTCCGCCAAGGGCGGCGGCTCGGCGGCAAAAACCGTCGGCGGCGGGACGACGGCCAACCATGCGGTCGCCAAGAATAATAATACTCCCGCCGCGCTCAGCGCGGAGGAAATTTTTTGCGGCGTTGCGATACACATCTTCACAACATTTACAGGCGCGGCTTGACTATTTTTCATAACGGTTTGTCCTCATCATTCAAATCTCGAGCGTCAGATAAATGCGCGTCTCGTTGTAGGCGCCGCGCGCGGGCCAAGAAGTCGTTTCTTCTCTCTGCCAAATCGTATTTTCTATATAAAATTTCATATCTCTTCCGACGGGACGCGAGTGGCGCAAAATGTGTCGCGTTTGAGATTTACGCCAGTCTGAATCCCACAGATAAACCAGATTGATTTCGTAGAAAGTATATTTCGGAGTGGCCAGTGTTCTCTCCGGACGGCTCTGCCATGGCCCGACATCCTCTTTTATGCGTGGAAAATATGTGAAAGCCGCGTCTATGCCGCGAGTATCATGGTCGAAATATAAATGATCCCGGGCGGAATACGCCAGAGATGTCGCCATGGGCGTAAACCCTTTGGCGACATCGCCGAGTTGAACAAACACATTGAAGTTGCGGTTTTTTACCGCGTCGAAGCCGCCGACAACGGCCCAGCGCGGCTCGTAAGGTTCTATATCCTCGATAATGCCGCTTTTCGTGGGGCGATAAGCCGCGGCTTCGAGCACGAACTCTCTTGAGCGCCAAGGGGAACGCCACCAAATGTCCACGGCGGCGCCATCCTCGGACGCGATGCCGCTGAAAAGCGCTGTCGCGCCGGCTTCAAAATGTCCGTCGGCGAACTCTTTGGAAACGCGCGCGGCCCAGTAATCGTCGGCGCTTTCGAATGCTTTCGTGCGCGGATAGTTGGTCGAGGACATGCGCGCATAAACGCCGGATATTTTCAAATCCCCGACGGTGATGACATCAAGCGACGCGCCTTCAAAAGCGTCGAAATTGTTATCGGCTATCAATCCTAAACGCCCGAGAATAAAATATATGCGCCCGATTTTAAGAGACGCCGCCCCGCCGAAGAGTCCCAGCGTAACATTTGCCTCGTCTATTTTGAGACGCTTGGGCTCGCCGCCGGCCGTCTTAAAACCAAGTTCGCCTGATACCGCGCTTAATGTCGGCCCGGCAGGTTTCTCAGGCGAGGGCGAGGCGTACTTCATATGAAACGACGGCAAAGTCGTCACCCCCGACTCCGTCTGAAAAGGATGGTCGTAATAACCTTGCGCGTAAGCCACCAATCGCCCGGTTACTTTGGATAGCGCGACGGCTTGCTGCCTTCTCTCGAGGGCGAGCGCGTTTTGGATTCTTAAAATATCAAGTTCGGTTTCGAACTCTTCGATGAGAATCGAGACGGAACGCCCGAGAGCGTCGTCGCCTGAAAGTCGTCCGGCGGCAAGCGCGGCGTCGGTCGCTTTTTTTAGTTCGGCCAGAGCGACTGCGTATTCGATACGTCCGGCAGTTCCGCCATCGGCGGAAGGCAAGAGCTCCGAAGCGGCAAGATATTCGGCGGCGTCGCGGGCAAGACGGGAACGAAACATATCCCGCGCGACGGATGTGGCGGGCGTCAAAATAATGGCCGAGACGGCAAACATCAACATGATATTGATGTTCAGTCCAACAACAACGGGAACCGCAAAGCGAAAAAAATCTCTTGATTTCATTTACTTATTAACGAAGATGTATAGAGACGACGCAATCGGCCGAGGAACGCTTGGACAAAAAAATAACCCCCGTTTCGACACCTCCGACGGGGGATATTCCGAAGTGAACCTATAACGGGACGAACCACACAATTATAACAAAATCAATTTTTTAGCGCCGTCAAAACATTACTTGTAAGAATCCGCTATACCTTCGTATATGGCCTTACCTATCTTCCAGGTGTAGCCGGCGTCGCGCAAACGCGCTTCCTCATAGGGGTTCGACAGGTGGGAAGGTTTCGTTACGACTCCCGGAATTGAAGATGTGTTCAAAAGAATGCCAGCCGAAGAAGTGCCCACGCCCTTATCGGTGATTTTGAGGGTCTCCACCAACCGCTTTTGAATCCCCTGGGCGAGTTTCAAACTTTCCGCAGAGCGGGGTCCGTATTTGTAGTAGTAGGTTTTGGTGTAGTTCGTCTCCGGATTCGTCGAGCGGGGAAACTGCACTCCGATAAATTTACCGGCTCCCGAAGCGTTTATGGCCGCGACCCTGGCCGTCAGAGTCATGGAAACATCGCCGTCGCGAGTCATTACCGCGTCGGCTCCGCCGTACTCTTTAAGGCAGTTTTTTAGCACGGTCGCAACGCGCAAATTGACGTCTTTTCCCTTAAGTCCCGTCGGTCCCAAACCGCCGGAAGTTCCGCCTCCGCCCGCTGCATCTATCACTATCTTTTTGCCGGATAGAGGTTTGCCGCTGCTCGGAGGAGGAGGGGGAGGAGGCGGTGTGACCGGATCCCCGCCGACGACAGCGCCGTAGTTGTCCATCACGCCGAGAAAATGGGCTCTGGCTATTTTGTCCGTGTAGACGGAATCTTTGAGGCGGGCTTCCTCATAGGTGTTCGATATAAAAGACGACTCCGTCAGAGCGGTGGGCATTAACGCGGTATTGAGCAACCCGAGATCCGTTCTTTCTTTTATTCCCCTGTTTCTCAATCCCAACGCTTCGATTAATCTGCCCTGAAGTTTTTCCGCGAGTTTTTTGCTGTCCGCATTTCTGGTAGGATGATAAAGCGTTTCGGTACCGTTAACCGTTCTATCGGCGACGGCATTAAAATGCACGGAAACAAAACTATTGGCTCCCCAATTATTCGCTATCGTGCCGCGACCGCTCGGTGTTATATAAATGTCCGTGTCCCTTGTTAATTTGGTGGCGGCGCCCTGTCCGCGGAGGTATTCGTCGAATTTTTTGACGACGGAAAGAGTGACATGCGCTTCCTTCAATCCCGTCGGACCGACTGCCCCCGGGTCGGTGCCGCCGTGACCGGCGTCCAAAGCGATTTTTTTGCCGGTGAGTCCGCCCGCGTGAGCCGCGGAAACGGCAAAAGCAAGCGCCGCGATGGCCGCGAAAAATTTCGTGCTTTTTGATGTGTTCATAACGTCACTCCCCCTTCCTTGACAAGCAAAGGTTTATCGAAGGGTTGAATTGTACAAAAAAAAGCGGGGTTTGTCAAGTATACGACGATAAAGTAAAAGGGTGAAAGAGTTGTTTTTGTCACCTTGTCACTTTGTCACCTTGTCACCTTGTCGCGGTCTATTTGAGAACGCGTCGTGCGCGATGAAACGCGCATGAGATTCTCTATTAAAGCCAACCTCAACATTATTGGAATGGCCCAAAGTTCTCCGAGTTTAAGATGTTTGACGGTTTGATAGGACGACATGAAAACGACAAGTCCCTTCATGTCGAGCCGGCCGTCTCCGTGGGAAACTATCTCCATGGCTATGTCGTAGACCCTCGGATATCCGGACATGGGTCACCTGACTAAGTTGGGCAATTGGCGGCTGTAACCTTTGGGGAGGTATTTTTGGGCAAGGCGGATTTGCTCTTCGATAAGATAGTAATTATCCAGCAGCCATTCCCCGGCGGGCGATATTCTTCTTTTGGCCTTTCCGGCTTCGTTAAGCAACTCATACGCCCGCAAAAGTATTCTTTCGTTTTCTTTCAGACGCGACAGCAGTTTTTCCCGACCCCTTTTGAAACTGACATCGTGTTTTTCAGCCAGATTTTTGGCGTGCGTTTCAAACTGGTCTATGCTGAAGAGTTCGGCTCTGAGAGGATGATCGTCGGCAATGCTCTTATAAGACAAAAATTTGCCCGAACGCGAGCCCGGCGCCGAAATAATACGTCCGAAAAATGCAAATGGCATTTAATTCCTCTTTAAGAGGCGAATCCGTCGCGGGAACGCCGCTTTTTATTATTTTAGCAAAGTCGGAAGGAAACCTGCGGAAAGATTTGTTCCGGCCACGGAGATGAGCGCGCCCAAACTTCTGGCCGTGTTGTCCGCGGGGGAACCGGCCAGAAGCAGCGCGGGTATGCCTTTTTCTTTATACGCTTCGGCGACGCCGCCAATAGCGTAATTATTGGACTCGGCGCCGCCGCTTGTAAATACGATTTCTTCCGAACGGCTCCCCAAAAACCCCGAGACTCTTCGGCGGGCTTTTTCCACCGCTTCGCGCGCCTTGACGCCGTAATAGTGCGCGCTCGACGGATTGCCGAAATACTTGGCAAGATACAAACCCATCTCCTTTGCGACCAGAGGGTGAACAGGCGCGGTGGCGTTGTAGTC
>JASEHK010000054.1 GCA_030018875.1 Endomicrobiia bacterium
ATCCGGGTCTGACCGGCGCGGGAAATACCGCCTGCTGGCTTACGACGGGAGACGGCGGATGGATGGAAGCCAAAGTCCGCCGTTCCGACATAGACGCGCTCGGCTCGAAGACGCTTAAATTCGCCGCGGCGGTTTTTGAAAATCAGATGGGACTTGTCGGCGATGTGGACTCGACGAAATATTACGCGCCGGACGCTCTCGACGCGATGTCCGTCGCGCGTATATCGGGAGCAAGCACTTACAACGACTCGCAGTGGGGAATGAATTCGTGGGACGAGGATATCTCCGATTCCGACGCGGATTTCTGGGCGCAGGCGCAGATTGATTCCGCAGGGCTTAAAATAAATCGCCCTCCCGCCGCGCCAATACTTTCATCGCCTTCCGACGGCGCGGGCGTCAACACACATACGCCGACATTTTCGTGGAACGCGGCGAGCGATCCCGATACGGACGATGCGGTGACTTCGTATATGATAGAGATTTCAGCATCGAGCGATTTCTCGTCGCTGGTTCACTGGCGCGTCAATATCGCGGGGACTTCATGGACGGTGCCGCAGGGATTTTTGGATCAGGGGCAGTATTACTGGCGCGTAAAAGCGCGCGACCGCGGAGGGGCGGTTTCCGCGCCCTCGTCATCGCGCTCGTTCACTGTGGATACCTCCCCTCCGACGGTGAAATATAACACGCCTTCCGTCGCGGGCTCTACGATGCCGGCGGCCGGTTCGGCTTCAGGGGTGGGCGGAAATTATTACGTATCCGACCCCGGCTCGACGATAGACATTGATTTTCTGAATCTTTCCATAGGAACGAAAACAATAACCGTAGACGGAAATCCCTCCGACTGGACGGGCGAGAAACATTCGACGATTCACGGCGTGGCGATAAGAGACGGCGAGTGGATTTATACCGGCTCCAAGGGCGACGCCAGAGAAGACCTCGGCGCGGACACTCCCAACGGCGACCTTACGGAATTCAGAATCACCTGCGATGCGACCAATCTTTACATTCTCATAAAATCATCGGACATAACGAATATTGACAAAGTCCATTACGTCGTCGGCTTCGACACCGACGGGGACTACACCAACGGCTACTCGTGGCTCGGCGACGATTCCGTTTCCGCAGACAACTCAGTGCCGCTTGCGCGCGGCTACACTTACGTTGACAAGATGTATCTTTTGAGATGCGCCGTCACAGGTTCTCCGACGATAGAATCGTGGAGCGGCGCGACGTGGGCCGCTCCGTCGGACTACGCGATTTCCATTTCGGCGGTCAACGACTCCGTCGAGGCGAGGATTTCTCTGGCTGATTTGGGAATAGGCGCTCTGCCGAAAACCGCGCGTGTGGTCGCGGCTTCTTTCATCAACACTCTCGGATGGGCGAACAGCGGCGACACGACGGCCGACATCGCGGGCGCGGGCGCGGGAGCATACGATGTCATTGACGGTCTCGGCGGTGATTTCGGAGTACAGACGAACTATTGGGGCCGAGAAATCGGCGCCAATGATTTGGACATCGGCCGCTACTACGATGTGCGACTCGGCGGGGAAAAAGCGAATATCGCCACGATAGATTACCGCGTCAACGGCGGCTCGTGGCAAAATCTCGCTGCGAACATTTCGTCCGACTATACCTCGAACTGGAATCCTTTTTCGTATGCTACGGATTCTTCGACCGGCTGCGTCGTGGATTTCCGCGCTTACGACACGGGCGGAAACTCGATAACGCAGTTGGCGGCGTTTCACTATTGGAAGGGCGGCCCGCCGTCGGCGGTGACAAATCTCTCATCGCTTCCCGGGTCGCTTCCCGGTCACATAAATCTTTCATGGACGGCGCCCGGCGACGACGGAAATTCTAATAATTTCGACGCCAATTCGCGCATTCACATAGCGACGACTACTCTTTTTGCGGACGCCACGACTTATTCGTTCTGGTCAACGACAAAGAGGGATAACGCCGAAATACAGATTTCAACCTCAGGAGCCGGCCCCGGCCAGTCGTGGGGCCGGTTGCTAACGGGTCTTGCCGAGGGCGTTACTTATTATTTCAGAATCTGGCACAGGGACGAGGCCGGCAACTGGGCGACTATTTCCGTCGGGGCGACCACTTGGGCGCGCGTGGACGACACTGCCCCCGCGCCAGTGACGAACCTTTCGGCGAGTTGCGCTTCCGACGGAACGGGGATTGTTACGCTTTCGTGGACGGCTCCGAGAGAGGACGGCCCGACATCGGGCGGCGCTGCAACGTCTTACACGATAAAATACTCCACATGGGACTTTACAAATTTTTGGGACCATCCGAGCGTTTCCACCTGGACTATAGGCGTTCCCACTCCCGGAACACCCGGGACGACGCAGTCGCAAAGGATGATTTCGCTCCGCAACAACACAACTTACTTTTTCCACATAAAATCCACCGACGACAAAGGCAACGTCTCGCCGCTTGATGTTGGGACTACCGCCCAGCGCTATGTTCAGCATATTGTGATAAGCGAAATCCAGACCGACGGAGTCAACGCGGGCGACGAATTCGTCGAAATATACAACCCGCTTGACAACGCAATAGATTTAAGCGCGTGGTTCACCCGGTTGTTCCGCAGAAATTCCGGCGGTACCGACGGGACTATGGCTATAACCTGGATAAATCCCACGATACCCGCGAAAGGATATTCGCTTCTCGTGGGAACAAGTTCCGGTAATTCTTATCGAGGAAGTGTCGCTCCCGATGCCACTTACACGATAGCGACGAATAACATCGTTGCCGACGGCGCGGTTTATATAAGCACTCAAACCACCGCCACGCCTGTCTGGTCGGCCACTCCGGGCCCGTGGGGATATGTCGCCGTGGACCTCGTTGGATACGGCGCCCAACCGTCGGGCGGGTATGAAACGGCTTCTTTTGCGACGAGTCCCGACGCGAACCGTTCACTTGAGCGGCGAGGGCTTTCCGGCGCCGACCCGACGGCATCGCCGGGGGCGATTGAGGGCAATTCGTGGGACACAAACAACAACTCGGCCGATTTCGTTTATACATCCGCCTCCGACCCGCAGAACACTTTGTCGTCGAGAGAACCCGACACGACGTCTCCCAACGCCATATCCGACATAGCCGCCGCCACCGGCGCCTCGACTGACGGCGACATAAAACTGACGTGGACGGCGCCCTACGATGATTGGAATCTGGCGAACGCTCAAAATCTTTTGGGATATCCGCTCGCGGCCACATACCGTATAAAGTTTGCGCTTGCAAACATCACGGACTTCGACAATCCGCCATCGCCGAACTACTCTCTTGATTTAACCACGACAAACGTAACGCCCGCGACCGCCGTCGGCCGCACCATAACGGGTCTGAACCCCGGCACGACGTATTACTTCGCGATAAAGACAAAAGACGACTCGGGTAACTGGTCGAGCTGGTCAACATCGGGTGTGAATAATAATAATCGTAATTTTGCGCTTGACCTTGTGCCCACGGCTCCGACGGTAGCGGTCAATTCCGTGAGCAGTTGGACTGTCACGATATCATGGACGAACAACCCGCCGTCCAATATAGACGACCTCGATAAGGTAAAAATCTACTACGCCACATATTCTTTCACATCCGAAACGAATCCGAATGCCACTTATTACGGAATCGTTGCGAAAACAGACACGCCCAAAACGATTACCGGTCTTCTCGACTGGACGACATATTTTATTCGTCTTAAAACAGTTGACTATGGCGATCAGGGAGGCGGGTTTTGGAGTTTTCCTCTTGAAAGCGCGCTATCAACGGAACGTTCGACACGCACACTCGACGGAACACCTCCCTCCGTCGTCAATAATTTATCCGCGCTTACCGGCGCGGTCAACGGGCATATCTGGCTCAACTGGACGGCTCCGTCGGACAACCTCGGCGTTTCTTACTATGATATCCGGTATAGGACCGGCGGCGCTGTTGATGACGGCAACTGGGCGGCGGCGTCGCAAATCGCCAACGAACCGGCCCCCGCCGCCTCCGGAACTCAGGAATGGCTGCTTGTCACGGGGCTTGCGCAGGATGTCACGTATTATTTTAAACTAAAATCCGCAGACCTCGCGGGGAATATCTCATCTCTTTCGAATTCCGCTTATGCATACGCACAGTCGTCCGGCGCTGTTTTGCTTAATGAAGTCGCTCCGTCGGGCGGGAATTTTGTGGAGTTTCTCGTCGCAAAACACGGATGTTTCAGGGCTATGAATTTTTACGGCCGCGCGGGTGGCGACCTGACTTTGATAAGCACTTTTTCCGTAAGCGGGGCATGGAGCAATACAATGCCCACGGGAACTTTCATAGTGCTTAACTGCGCCGCCGGTTCCGACGAGTCGGCGATAACCGGGGGCGTAATCAACATTTATAAAAACGTTTCGCTCACCGCCACCGACAATAATTTCATACTTTCCGGCCCCTTTGGCATTGACTACACCGGCGGGGTTTATGTCTCCGGCAATGTCATAGATTACATCGTTTTTGAAAATCAGGACACCACGCGCGACTCGAAGGTCACCTCCACGATGAAGAGTATGATTTCCCGGGGCGAGTGGTCGAGTGTTCTTGATGCGGTGGTTTACGACCCGCTCGCTTTTGACGCGCAGACGGCGAGAAATCTCGCCTCGTCGTCGGGAAACTCCGCCGCGAGAAATACCCCGACCACCGATACGAACTCGAAAGCCGACTGGTCGTTTCAGTCAAAATCAACAGCCGCGGCGAACGCCCCCTCGACCGCTTACGCCGGATATGGCGTTTGCTCAGCAGTTCCGGAAGTCGCTCTGCCCGACGAAATAATTACGGCGACGTTCACATATTCCGGCACGACGGGCGCGGGGTCTTTTGCCAACGACGACATCCGTCACACTTTCACTATTGACATACCGTCGGGCTGGACGCCGCCTCAGACGGCCTCTCCCGCCGAAATCGGATTTACAACGAACACCTTTTCTCTGACGGCGGGATATTCGATGACCATAGCCACTCTTTCCGCGGGCGGCTGGCGCGTGATACTTCCGATGGGCGATTTGACGGGCGGCTCCTCTTATAAAATCACCTATCGCGGGAAAGCCCCCGCGGCGGAACAGACCTACACTTTTACAGCACGCTCCGACTACAAAGGCGTCAACGTGGCGGACATCGGGGCATCATCTCAGCCGTTTATAATAGTGGACGGCACCCCGCCGGGCGCGGTCACGAATCTTGCGGCCGTCCTGACAGGCGATTTGAGAATTACCCTTTACTGGACGGCGCCCGGCAATAACAATTATACGGGAGTTCTCGACGAAGGAAGCAAATTCCACATCGCCTCGACCACCGTTCTGGCGGACGCGCTCGACGCCGCTTACTGGTCGCCCGCCAAGCGCGATGCGGCGGAATTGAAAATTTCGACTTCCGGCATAAACCCTGGCGTTTCTCTTTCGTCCGGACCTTATATTCTGACGGAAGGGGCGACTTATTACTTCCGCTTATGGACGAAAGACCGCGCGGGAAACTGGTCTCCGGTTTCAAACGGAGCCACCTCATATTGTACCGCCGAACCGCCGACGGCGATAAACAATCTCGCCGCCGCATCTTCCAATGTCGGCACGATAGATTTGACATGGAACGCCACCGGCGACGACGGCTCCGTCGGAGACATAACGGGCGGGGCTTACGCCATACAGCGCTCCACATGGACGAACTTCGGGTCCATCGTCTGGTCAACGGCCAACGCCCAGGTCGCTGTCTCCACCAATGTTACGGCCGGCGCCGCTTGCGGTTATCGCGATTTCGGGCTTACGATAGGCGTCACATATTATTACCGTCTATGGCTCAGGGATGAAAACATCACCGGATGGTCGGCGCTTTCCGCCGGAGCGACGGCCGTCGCATCAAGAACAGTCTCCGACGGCGGGGCGTTTGTGGTTTATTACGACACGACGGCTTATCAGACGCCGAGATACCGCGGCTGGACGAGCGACTTTTTCTCGTCGGAATATTCGCTTGACAATTCCGCGGCGGTGGAGCCGGGCCTGAGCGGAAACTACGCCGCGGCCGCATCTGCGACGAAAAACGAAAGCGTGTTTCTCGTCGGAGGAAAACGCACGGCTACATACAGCGGGCTTTGGGCTTATGCGCATACCGGCTCTACATGGACGTATCTTAACTTTACGCCGGCGCCGGCTTACACCGACACCACCGTCGGAACGGTAAGACGCTTTGATGTCGCATACGAGCAGAAATCGGGACGCGCCGTTGCCGTTTACAGGAATGAGAATTTTTCAACCTCGCGGCCCGTTTACAGGATTTTCAACAACGGCGTATGGACGTCGGAAACGGATACCGGACTTGATTTAGGCTCCGCGATGCACTGGATAAAACTCTACCCAAAGCCGCAATCGGACGAAATAATCATGGTCGCTTTGCTGAACAATTTCGCGATTGTGACCGCCGTCTGGGACGGCAATTCGTGGTCGTCAGGAACGACCCTGCCTTATGCCTCGGGCGGCACCGATCAGCAAAGTTTCGACGGGGCATACGATACTTTGTGGAAAAGGTTTATACTCGTCGCTTCGTCGCGCGCCGTAAACGGAGCGGTTCAATACACTGTGTGGGATTCTACTTCGTGGGCGGCTTCTCAACAATTTACATTTAACACCGGCGGCGCTCCGCTTTCAGCAAACGATGTCCGCTGGATAAAACTTGCCGCCCACCCCTCGACGAACGAAATTCTGATGGCCGTTTCCGACGGGGATTCGACCGGACCCAATATAGGCGCCGCCGTCTGGGACGGCTCTTCGTGGGCGCAATACGCAACTGCCCTTGCGGCCAACTCGGGCGGCGCCGTAGGCGACAGGCCCTTCGATATCGCATACGGCCAATCTTCCGGCACAGGCCTGGTATCCTACGGCAAATCCTCCGTCGCGGGCAGGGCTTATTACGTCACTTACGACGGCTCGTGGAGCGCCGAAAATTATGTCAGCGCCGTCGGCAATGCCAACATACAGCGCCTGGCTCTTGCGGCGCTTCCGTCGTCGGACGAAATACTCTTGCTTTTCAATGACGCCGACGGAAAAATCGGCTCCGCCCGATGGAACGGCTCTTCATGGTCTGCGCCGTCGGTGATTGAAAGCACCTCGTCCGCAAGGGAAAGTTTCTCCGCCGCCTATCGCTACGACCAGCGCGCGGTTCAGGACACGATCGCGCCCGGCTCCGTCTCGACTCTTACGGGACTTGTACTCGGCGACGGCAAAGTCCAACTCACATGGACCGCCCCCGGCGACGACAATTTTTCGGGCGCGCTCAAGTGCGGCTCGCGTTATCTTTTCGTTTATTCAACAGCGACTCCGACGGAAAGCGAACTCACATGGCCCGCGACTTATTCAACGCTCATCTCGACCTATGCCGTTAACCCGGGTAACACGCAACAGCGGATAATTTCAAATCTGCCTTATGAAACCACATGGTATTTCCGTCTCAGAACCCGCGACGAAGCCGGCAATTGGTCGTCGCTGTCGAACGCCGCCACTTGCTTTGTGCTCGTGGCGCCCGGAATGGTCACCGACTTGGCGGCCGCTCCGGGCCAGCGCGGCCGCACGATAGATTTGAACTGGACCGCCCCCGGCGACGACGGTTACATAGGTCAACTTATCGCGGGGAGTAAATTCGCTATTCAACGCTCAACGTGGTCGGAAGTCGTCTGGTCCACCGGCTCCGTTGACACCGTTCTTATTTCAACACAAAACGTCAACCCCGGCGACAGGCAGTATTATACGCTCACGGGACTTGCGCCCGGCGACACATATTATATTGCCATCTGGACATCGGATGAAATTCCAAACTGGTCAATCCGTTCGGCGATAGTAGACGCTTACGCCCAGCCGGTTCTCTTGAGCGTGACCGTGACACCGACCACATACTATGATTTCGGACTTCTTGACACCGCCGTCTCATCCAACTCAGCGACCGCAATTACCGTCGTAAATACGGGCAATGTCAACGAAACATATAAAATGCGTTGCTCCAATTCCAATAACTGGACATCCGGAAGTTCGGCGGGCTACGATATTTTCGTGGCGCGCGCGGCATACCACGGCTCGCGGCCTTCCGTGGCCGACTTCGACGCCAACGACAACAAACTTACTCTTTCGGACAAGACATCATCGTCGTCGGTATTCAGCATAAACGGCGCACAGACCGCCGCCGACATAGACCCGTTCGTTTCAAGTTCGCGCTCCGCTTGGCTTCGTCTCGATACGCCGCTTGCGACGTCCACGTCGGCGCAACAGACGATAAATGTAATCATAACCGCTGAGGAACCTTAAAAACCTGTTTATTACGGAGGAAATATTATGGCAAAGATGAAACGAGTTTTTTTTATTCCCGG
>JASEHK010000055.1 GCA_030018875.1 Endomicrobiia bacterium
ACCGGCATCGATCCCGGTGTCAATGATCCCGACCCGGCCGGTGCCATACTGCCCATTGTCCCACCAGGTGAAGGCGCGGACGGCATCGGCGAGTTTTTCCGAAGCGCAGATAATGCGAGGCGCGGAGGATAGTTTTTTTTCTTTTAATGCGGCGAGCGCCTCCACGGCCGCGCGCGCGGCGGCTTCGCTGGCGGCGGCCGATGTGTCCTCGTCCGACGGTATCGGCGGAAAAATGAAATCCGCGCCCGCGAGGTTTCCTCTTATCAAAATGTTCCCGCCGAACAGCGACGCTTCGAGGGCGAGAGGCCTTTGCCACGAGAAAAGATACCCGAAGCAAAACTCGGAGTTCCGGGGATTGACGCGCCCGAAGGCCTCGTCGAAGATTTTTTTGTGGCCGAGCGCGAAGGGCGCGAAGGCGGGAAACGCGGGTATGGGCGGTGGAACGTCCGCCGAAACGAGCGAGGGTTTTGGGAACGAGCGTATGTTCTGGTTTATTGTCATCCGAGACGACTGACTGACTCTTTTACTATTCACCATTCACTATTTACTATTCTTGCAAGGAAAACAGTCAAAAAAAAACCACAAAAGCGCGAAACGACACCGAACAAATATGTCGCAACGCGCATCCGCGGCTATTTTTTAATCTTTACGCAAACGAATTATCTAAAAAACTATTTTCCCCTCTTATCCTGCTCGGCTTCCAATTTATCGAACGCTTTTTCGGCGTTGGCCTTTATGTAATCTTTGGCCTGAGCGCTCAACTGCTTAATCCTGTCGGTGATATCCTTGAGGTCATCCACGTTCAAGGAAGCCAGCGAATAGGTCTTTTTGCCGTCGTCCCAGCGGTCTATTATCTTGGCGCCGGTGATGGTGTTGGATGCGAATGTCTTGATAGTGTTTTCCACATACTGCTCGCCGGAGGACTTGTCCTGCTCGGCGGCCGAGGCAGACGCCATATAATCGCGCATCAGAGAAGTGGACATTACCGATAGTTGCTTTGATATTTCGGCTACCGCCCGATTGTCGGCGGTGGTGCGACGCAAGGCCTCCGACTTGATGTTTTCGGCCAGGCCCACTCCGTAGAGGGACTTTTTGTCGCTCTTGAAAGCCGCGGGGCCTTTTGTTATCCAATCGGGTTTTTTCGGCGCGCTCGCGCAGCCGGCCATAACCAGCGCAAATCCAAGAATTACCAACGACCTCATATAACTTTTCATAACTACACCTCCCGTTTAGCCTTCTTCTATTTTTCATTATAACACAAAAATATTCTGAAAGCAAAAACTCCCGACGGGATGAGGCAAAAGTCACAAAGGCTCGCGAGTCAGCGGAATGTCTTCGAGGCGGCCCTGATAAGCCGGTCGTTGACGGCCAGTGAAATGCCGCCGCCACCGACGAGCGGCGCGGCGATGACGCTTGCGCCCGACCTTGCGGCCTTTCTCATCAAAGAATAAAGCCTCTTCGACAGAGCGGCGGCGTCGCGGAAAGCCGCGACCATGAAGCCCCCCCGACGGAAAACGCCTTCGAGCCCGACCGGCGCGATGACGAATGTCTTGACGGGCTCCGCTGCCGGCGACTTCGCCGCAAGGAGGATATTTTTCATTACGGCCGCCGTCGCGAAAACCCACAGCGGTATCCGCGGACGATAATGTATCTTCGCCATTCCGGGGGCGAGAGGCCTCTTTGCGCCGCATGAGCCGCGCAATAAAACTTTCGGCGCAGTCCCAAGCGCGGAAGCGATATCCTCGACGGTAACGGAGCCGTGGCGCAGGATTCTGAGTTCGGGCGAAGCAACGTCAATAATCGTGGATTCCATTCCGCGGGATGTTCTCCCTGCGGATATAAGCGCGTCGGGCAACCGCCGTCGGACGGAGATACTCTTTGCCGGGAAGTCCTCCATAATGTCGCGGTGTGATACGGGACTGACGCTGCCGGAAGGATTCGCGCTCGGAGCGGCGACGGGAGTTTTGGCGGCTCTCAGAAAGGCGAGCGCGACAGAGTGAGAGGGCATCCTGACGGCAACGGTGTCAAGCCCTCCCGTGACGACGGACGGAACTCCTTTTTTCTTTTTGAGTATTATGGTAAGCGGGCCGGGCCAGAACCGGCGCATAAGTTTTTTGGCTGCGGCGGGAACTTCCTTGGCGAGTTTTTTTACGTCGGAGAGAGAGGATATATGGACGATAAGAGGGTTTTCGGCCGGGCGGCCTTTTATGGCGAATATCCTTGCGACCGCGCGAGGATTGAATGCGTCCGCCCCCATTCCGTAAACCGTTTCCGTCGGAAAAACAACTACGCCGCCGCGCTTCAACACTTCGGCGGCGGCCTTTATTCCAACACGGGAACGACCCCGAACCATTTTCATTTTTTCATTTCTTTTACAAAACTCTCGTACGCCTCGGCCGACTCAAGCGCATCGCGCGTGTAGCGACAGTTCGGATCCCATAAAATCCACTGATACACACCGGCGTCGTAGCAAGCCTGTATCTGTTCTCTGACCTCTTTTGCTCCATATCTGTGCCCCAACGAAAAGTCCTGCAGATAAGGTCTTATCTTTGCGCTCATTGCGCCCAGACGCTTCGCCGCTCCGGATATACTGTAATAAACCGTCTTGTAAGGCTCCGAGTTTGGATTGGGCAAACCGTACTCTCCCGGGTTGTAGTGAGAAGGATACACCATCGGACATACGGCGTCTATTGACTCGGACAACTCCGTTATCCTTTGGCCGATGCCTAAATCGTGCATCGAAGTCGTCGTCAGTCCGAAGACGCATATCGAAATATCCACGCCGTAAGGTTTGAGACGCGCGTGAGCGGTTTTAAGGAAATCGGCCAGCGCCTGGACGGCGGTCGAGGACGTATGGCGCACGCTATAGCGGCAGAGCCGAGTGTTGCCGTCCGACGGAAATCTTATGTAATCGAATTGTATTTCATCAAATCCGAGCTCGGCGGCGCGCTCGGCTATCTTCAAATTATAGTCCCAGACATCTTTGTTATAAGGGTCAAGCCATGCGATTTTTTTTCTGTCCTGCCAGATGTTCCCGTCGGGGTCTTTCACTGCCCACTCGGGTTTTTTTCGTGCCACGGCGTCGTCTTTGAAAACCACTATGCGCGCGGAGGTGAATACGCCGCGCGACTTTAAGTCGGCAAGATAATTCTCTATATCGGGAATGGCTTTGATGTGAACGCCGAGCCGATTGACTTCGTCCACGCCGCCGATGTAAACGTCACCCTTGTATTCTTTTATGGCGATGACGACATAATTAATCTCTGTTTCGTCGAGCATTTTGTCTATGCGGGAACGCATCGTTTTTGAACCCGCGGCCCATGCGCTCAAATGCACGCCTCTAACGAACGCGGGCCTTTTTATTTCGCGGCGGACTATTTTTTTCGCCCCGGCTACCTCGCCTCCTTTGGAAGCGGCGTCAGGGCCGTTATCACACATTATCTGTTTGCCGAACCAAAGAATTCCGACCGATGCAACGACGAGCAGAATGACGGCGTATTTTCTCATTTATTCTTTTGTCCGAAATCAAAGGGTTTTCGGAACACTCCTTTTTCTGTGATTACGGCCGTTATGAGGCCTGATGGCGTAACGTCGAACGCGGGATGAAGCGCCTTGGTTCCAGCAGGAGCGATCCGGCATCCGCAAATGCGGGTAACCTCGTCGGAGGAGCGCTCTTCTATTGGAATGCCCGCGCCATTTTTCAGGGAGGCGTCTATCGTTGATGACGGAGCGGCTACGTAAAAAGGTATGCCGTGATGCGCGGCGAGAACGGCCAGCGAATAAGTCCCGATTTTATTGGCGGTATCTCCGTTAGAGGCTATGCTATCGGCGCCGACAACGACCGCGTCAACCTCGCCGCGCGCCATAAAATGGCCGGCCATATTGTCGGTGATAAGAGCGTGCGGTATTTTTTCGCGTGAGAGTTCCCACGCGGTGAGGCGCGCGCCTTGAAGATACGGTCTGGTTTCGTCAACAAATACCTTTTTTATTTTTCCCGCGCGGAAAGCCGAGCGGATTATACCCAGAGCCGTGCCGTAAGCGGAAGTGGCCAAAGCGCCGGCATTACAGTGTGTAAGTATGTTCGATTTTTTTAAGATGAGCCGCGCGCCGAGGGCGCCGATTTTTCTGTTCATCGCTTCGTCCCGTCGCAATATCCGGTCGGCTTCGGACAGAAGTGAGCGTCGGACCCGGGATACCAAGGTCGCCCCGACGGAAAAATCTCGCAAGGCCGCAGACGCGGCGGCGGCCGCATCGGACATTCGCGTAACTGCCCATTTGAGGTTGACCGCCGTCGGACGGGCGGCGTTGAGGAGTATTGCGGCCCGACGGAGATACTCCATCATCCTCTCGACGGAACCGAATTCTTTTTCGACGGAAGCCAAATAGTATCCGTAAGCCGCCGCGCATCCTATGGCAGGAGCCCCTCTTACGATCATATTCTTTATCGCGCGGGCGACGGCTGCGTGGTCTCGGCAGGCCGTGTATTTCAGACGGCCGGGCAATAGCCTCTGGTCGAGCAGCCATAAAGCGTCTTTTTTGAAATAGAGCGGACGCAATTTCATTGTATCTTAATGCGGGAGAGCGGGCATTTTTTTAATCAAACGGGAGAATAGGGGACACGATTGCCCCTTTATGTCCCCTTTGTCCTCTTTATGTCCCCTTTGCATTAGAACATATTCAGTCCCTTTCCCCGTGGCCCCAATCTGTTTGATTATTCTTTTTAATACCAAACTTTTCAGGTCCCGCGACGCCGTTCTTTTCGTCGTATTACAAAGTTTCTGATATTCGACATTGGCAATCTTACCTTTCTGCTTGACATACTTGACAGCTTTCAACTGCCGCTCATTTAAGCCCATTCGCGACAGGGCATCTTCCGTGAATAAATCCCTTGCCAAAATGGTTTTGAACTCAAGATTCCGCACCGACACGAATTGCGGCTCGGGAAGACCGTGCTCTTTGCACTGCTTGAGCATTTCCAAAGTCCCCGAGCCCGCCTGCTGAATGTAGTCGGCGAGATACATCGCCGAAGCAAGTAGCGGGTTTGACGGGTGGGAGGCGTGGGGTTTTTTGAGGTCGGCGATTTTAAGGTGAGCGGGCAATGAGCCGGAATTCCAGATTTCCACCCTGTCGAGAAATACCATTACCTGCACCGACGATTTCGCGTTATAGTCGCGGTGGGCGACGGCGTTGACTATCGCCTCGCGGATCGCAAAGACCGGTATTTCGCGGGGTCGTGCGACCGCCGTGGCGTGCTCCTGCTGAATCACGGGGAACTTGAGAACATCCAGCGCGAAACCGACGGCCTTGTCCACCTGCTCGAAAAGATTACCGTCGTAAATCTGGTATGACGCAAACGGCTTTTCAACTTCCGTGCTCGACAACTGAATACATTTGACATTCGCCTGGTCGAAAAACTTTCTCGGCTCCTTGCCGAACAGCAAAACCGCGGCGTTGGTGAGTTTGCCGTCTTTGGAAAGTTTAAGATGAGTGAAAACTTCCCGCGTGGCGGAGTTCAACCCCAGCGGAAAATTCCTTGTCCGGCGGGCGACATTTAAAAACCATTTAACCTTTTCGTCGTCTATGTCCGCAAAGCCGGCGCCGTCACAGATACGACGGTCGAACTCGGCGCGGCTGATGTCGCCCTTTTCCTTTAAGAAGTTAATCAAACTTTCATAAACAAGGCCGGTCAATTCTTCGACGGAATCAAATCGGCGGTAACAATATCCCGCCGCAGGGTTCTTGATTTCTTTGATAAGTTTCTGCACGCCCGCTTCACGGTTCTTGTCCTTAGCGCCCGCGCCTTTGATATAAATGAGTATGTTTTTATCGCCCGCCTTCGCCGCGCGGAACTCCGCCTCGGTCGGTGAGGTCTTATCACTGCTGGCAGCGCCATATCTGTCACCAAGAATTCCGATATAAATATCGCTCCTGCGGACTTCGGCGAGATAAGCCGTCTCGGCCGGGCGGCTCTTTGCCGGAGCGTCCTCGAACAGAAAGACATCAAAATACTCGGAAAGAAGAACATCGCCGAGGACGGCATCCTTCAGCGCCCGACGCTCGGCCTCGAGTTCTTTCTGGGAACCGCTGATGAAGATGTGGTGTTTGGTCATAAATCAGATTACCTTAAATATTTGCGGAACCATCTAAAACCAACATAAATATATTCCATATTTTACTTCGGCAGGCGGGGTATCAGGGTATGGTATCGAGCATCTTGCGAAGACGCTCTTCGCATTGGTCGCATATCTCGATGGTTTTCTCGCGGCCGCGCGCGCCCTTGCGAAGGAACACATTGTCGTTGCCGGACTCAAAAAAATCCGAGAGAAAATCCAAAAGCATCTGGTTGGTCGCTCCGGCGAAGGTCGCGCACTTTAGGTTGATCTTCAGAATGGTGCCTATCCGCGAAATGATTTCGTTGCGTTTCGCGTTCGGTATCACTCTGACTTTTATCATCATGAATTGCCTACCTCCTTGATTTTTTGCTTTGCGGATATTATTTATGCGTAACTCAATATTGATTCTCCCGTAAAAAGTCCATTTTTGCCTTTGTAGCAGCGACCATTGCGGTCGCCCTCCGACGAGCAGGAGCAAGCCCTGCTACAATCTGGCCGATTTCCGACTTTTTACGATTGAATCAATATTACCGCCGCGACAGTTCGAGCGCGCGTTTGCGCGCCGCCAAAACGGCCCTGCGGACTATGTCGGCGAGACGGGCGCGGGCGAACTCTTTTATCGCGGCGGCCGTCGTGCCGCCGGCCGATGTGACGTCGGCGCGCAGGTCGGAAAACGATTTTGCGTTCGGGCTCGACATCATCGCGGCGGCGCCGGCAGCGGTATGGGCGACAAGAAGAGAAGCCGTCGCCTTATCGAAACCGATACGCCTCGCGGCATCGGCAAGAGCCTCCGCGAAATAATAAAAATAAGCCGGTCCCGAGCCCGAGATGGACGTGGCGGCGTCGAGCATTTTTTCCGGCATCTCGACAATAACCGCCGAGCCGCCGAGCAGTCTTGAGAGCGTCTTGACATCGCGGCGCACGGCATGCCGTCCTCGGGCAAGGCACACCACGCCTTCACCGACGGCAACGGGTGTATTGGGCATAGTTCTTATGACGCGGGCCGAAGGGAGCTTTTTTTCTATCGAACGGATAACGACGCCCGCCGCTATTGAGACGACGAGCGCGCGGCGAGCGGCATCCGAAACGGATATTTCATCGAGCACGTCCGGTATTTGGGCGGGTTTGACGCATAAAAAAATAATGTCCGCATTTTTCGCGGCGGCCAAGTTGTCGGCGGTAACGGACACGCCGAAGACGCGCTTTATACAATCTCGCCTGACGGCGGAAACATCCGAAGCGACGATATTTTTCGCCTCGACCCCGCCGGAGACAACCGCGGCGATGAGCGCCTCGGCCATCTTGCCCGACCCGATAAAAACTATTCTTGCGCGCGACATATTTTCAAGTGAGAGTATCGGTCGTCTCCCATCTCCCTTATGCCCTAAATATCGCCGAGCCGATTCGGACCATATTCGCGCCCTCCTCGACGGCGACCTCGAAATCATGCGACATTCCCATCGAAAGAACCGCGGATGCAGAATAAGGATTGGGGGCGGCGAACGCCTGCGACATATTTTCGTAAATATTTCGCGCCCGCGAGAAATACGGCCTGGCGAGTTTCGGATCGTCGAAGAAAGGCGCCATCGCCATCATTCCGCACAGCCGTATATTCTTCAAGCCGGCTATGTCGCGCGCGAGGGCCGGCGCATCATCCGGCGGGCATCCGAACTTGGCATCCTCTTGGGATACCTTCACTTCGATAAGAATGTTTTGAATCTTGCCGGCCGCAACCGCTTTGGAATTGATATCGCGGGCAAGGCGCGCGCTGTCCACCGACTGAATCAAATCGAATATCGCAACGGCCTTGGCGGCCTTGTTCGTCTGCAAATGCCCTATCAGGTGCCAAGCCGCCGAGTCGGCGACCCGCCCCAAACGGACACGCTTCGCCGAAGCCTCCTGTACGCGGTTCTCTGCGATATCCAAAACTCCCGCCGAAAGAGCGTATCTTATATTATCTTCCGAGACGCCTTTCGTTACGCAGACCAAACGAACGGCGCCGATGCCATGAGGCCGGCGCGGGCTCTCCGAGGCTATCCTTATGCGGTTATATATATCTTCAAGACGGCTGGCAACTGACATAAAATCTTTATAATTATACCAAATTCCGAGAGAAAAACGCGAATTTTGGCGGATTGTGGACGTAAAAGCCGCCCTCTTGTCATTGCGAGGACTCCGATGGCCATCGGAGGACGAAGCAATCTTGCGGATGGCGAGATTGCTTCGGTCGCTTCGCTCCCTCGCAATGACAAAAAGAA
>JASEHK010000056.1 GCA_030018875.1 Endomicrobiia bacterium
TTTTCAAGACGCAACGTCACACCCTCTTTGATGTCTTCGAGTTTAACGCGGCCGCTGAACTCGGCGATAATTGGTTTGTAATGAGGATCCCACTCGGCGAGTTTTTCGCCTTTATCCACCGCTGTGTTCTTAACATACTTAACGTGCGCGCCGTAAGGAATCGAGAAGGCCTCTTTCCTGCGAGCGCCGAGCGAAGCGACGGCAACGAGCATTGTGGCGTCGCGGCTTATTACTATATAGTCGCCGACTCGCTCTTCCTTGACGTATTTGAGGTTTTGATATTCTATCTCGCCCGCGTCGGTCGCGATAATCTCCGAGCGCTCGGATATTTTGCTGGCCGCGCCGCCGACGTGGAAGGTTCTTAATGTCAGTTGCGTTCCGGGCTCGCCTATGGACTGAGCGGCTATGATGCCGACGGCGTCTCCGATTTCGCCGAGCTTGTTCGTGGCAAGGTTCTTGCCGTAGCACCTTGCGCAAACTCCGTGCTCTGACTCGCAGGTCAGCACCGAGCGCGCGCGGATTTTTTCTATGCCGGATTCGGCGATCTTTTTGGCAATATCGGGTGTTATCATCGTGTCGCGCGACACAAGAACCCGCGCCATCAAAAGATCCGTGACGTTCTCCACCGGATAGCGGCCGACTATTCTTTCTTCCATCGTTTCTATGATTTCTTCGCCGCTCTTTAAGTTGCCCAAGGCGGTGCCTTTTATCGTTCCGCAATCTTCCTGGGTAACGACAAGGGAATGCGCGACGTCCACAAGGCGCCTGGTGAGATATCCGGCCTCGGCGGTTTTGAGAGCCGTGTCCGAAAGGCCTTTTCTTCCGCCGTGCGTGGATATGAAATATTCTAACACGTTTAAGCCCTCGCGGAAGTTCGAGATGATGGGCGTTTCTATGATTTCGCCGCCCACGCCTTTTATTTTGCGCTGCGGACGGGCCATAAGCCCTCTTATGCCGGCAAGCTGTCTGACCTGCTGGCGGTTTCCGCGGGCTCCCGACTCGGCCATAAGATACACCGAGTTCACGCGCGGCTTGTCACTTGAAAACTTTTCTTCGCCCAGCTTTTTCATTTCGTCAAAAACTATATCGGAAATACGGTCGGTGGCGGTGCTCCATACGTCAAGGGTCTTTGAATATCTTTCGCCCTCGGTGATGAGTCCGCCCTGCGCCTGAGAAATGATGCTCTTTACCTTCTTTTGGGCTTCTTTTATTATCTCGTTTTTTCGCGCGGGCACAATCATTTGATCTATGGAAATGGAAACGCCCGATATAGTCGCGAAGCGGAAGCCGAGTTTTTTGACTTCGTCGAGCACTCTGACCGTTTCGGACATTCCGAAACGCACGTAACAGTCGTCGAGAAGCTTCGATATTTCTTTTTTAGTCATTACTTTGTTGACGTAGCCGAAGCCCTCTGGCAATACGGAGTTGAATATTATCCTGCCGACGGTGGTATAATCCTTCCATGTCTCGGGGTTTTTGTTGGAGGTCGCCTCGGCCATATCATTTATGCCCGCGACTTTAACTATCGCCTGAAGGTCGGCCTTTTTGCGCTGATAAAGTCCTATCACCTCGTCGGACGACGAGAAGCGCATCCCCTCGCCGAGCACGCCTTTTTTGGCCATAGTCAAATACGCGCAACCAAGAATCATATCCTGGCTGGGCACCGCTATGGGGCGGCCCGAGGCGGGAGAGAATATATTGTTGGTCGCCATCATAAGAACACGCGCTTCAATCTGCGCCTCTATCGAAAGGGGCACGTGGACGGCCATCTGGTCTCCGTCGAAGTCGGCGTTGAAGGCCGCGCAAGTCAAAGGATGAAGCTGTATGGCTTTGCCTTCTATGAGCAAGGGCTCGAAGGCCTGTATGCCCAGACGATGCAGCGTCGGAGCGCGGTTCAGAAGAACGAGACGGTCTTTGATAACGTTCTCGAGTATGCTCCAAACCAGCGGGTCGCCGGCTTCGAGCATTTTTCTTGAGGTCTTCTGGTGAACGTGTTTTTCTTTGAGGAGTTCTCTTAAGACGAACGGGTGAAATAAACTCAGCGCCATCTGTTTGGGCAGTCCGCACTGATTGAGTTTCAGGTCCGGCCCCACGACTATGACGGAACGACCGGAATAGTCCACACGTTTTCCCAGCAGGTTCTGACGGAAACGCCCCTGTTTTCCGCGAAGGGCCTCGGAAAGAGATTTGAGAGGACGGCTGTTAGCGCCGGCCACTATCGGATGCGGACGCGATTCGTTGTCGAAGAGCGCGTCAACGGCTTCCTGCAGCAGGCGCTTTTCATTATTTATTATAACGGACGGAGCGCGCAACTGCATCGTGTGTTTGAGACGATTGTTGCGGTTTATTATCCTTCTATAAAGGTCGTTAAGGTCGCTCGATGCGAAACGTCCGCCTTCCAGAGGAACCAAGGGTCTCAGGTCGGGAGGTATCACGGGGAGCGTGTTTAAGACCATCCACTCGGGACGGATGTTGGATCTCTTCAATCCCTCAATCACTCTGAGTCGTTTAATGTGTCTCGAACGGTCGGCCTCGGTGAGAAGATTGCCGGATTTCTCGACGAGATAATCTCTGCGCTCTTTTTTATCTTTGCGACTCTTTAGTTCGCGGAATATGTTGGGTATCTTTCTTTTCGCGGCGGGATTGGCCCTGAAAAGCTCGGCGAGTTCTTCCTTGCGTTTTTTCTCGACGCTGAGTTCGTCCCATTTATCGAGATATTCGTCTATCTCGTCTATGCGAACGCTCTTAAGCACCGCGCGGATACCGGTTATTTCCTTGTCGAGATCTATGACTTCAAGAAGTTTGCGGATGGGGTCGGAGCCGATATCGGCCTTAAGACGCGAACCGTATATCGAATAAAGTTCTTCGTATTCCGAAGTGGACATAACCTCGCGCGCCGAAACGATTTTTTTGCCTTTGTCCTCAAGGTCTTCCAACGCCACGTAGTGGGTGAAATAGACGACCTTGACCAAAGATTCCATCTTCATGTTAAGGACAAGGCCGATTCTCGACGGAGATTTCTTCAAAAACCATATGTGACTTACGGGATACGCCAGATCTATGTGGCCGAATCTCTCGCGGCGATACTTGGATTCTACGACCTCGACGCCGCAGCGGTCGCATACGACGTTCTTATACCTTATGGTCTTATACTTGCCGCAGTGGCATTCAAGATTTCTGACCGGTCCGAATATCTTTTCGCAGAAAAGCCCGTCGCGCTCGGGCTTAAACGTCCGATAGTTAATGGTCTCGGGCTTCTTGACCTCGCCGTGCGACCACTCGTGTATCTGTTCCGGAGACGCCACCGACAATTTCATTGCGTCGAACTGGTGGAAGTTAAGCGCGGTCTTTTGTTTTTTCTTTGATTTTAAAGGGAGCATGATTTCTTATTTGGCCTCGGCCTTTACGGCGCTCTTTGCGGAGGATTTTTCACCTTTGGAGGTTTCTTTTTTGGAGCTCAAAAGTTCGACATTCAGGCCGAGCGCCCTCATCTCGGACACCAGCACCTTGAACGATTCCGGAACGCCGGGTTTTATCGGAGGGCGTCCCTCCATAATGGCCTTGAACATCTTTTCGCGGCCTTCCTCGTCGTCGGATTTTATCGTGAGAAACTCCTGGAGCATATGCGCGGCGCCGTATGCCTCAAGCGCCCACACCTCCATTTCTCCGAGACGCTGCCCGCCCTGATGGGCCTTGCCGCCCAGAGGCTGTCTGGTGACGAGCGAATATGGTCCGGTCGAGCGGGCGTGCATTTTGTCCTCGACAAGGTGAATGAGCTTTATTATATACATGTAGCCTATGGTCACTTTTTCAAGGAACGCCTCGCCGGTTCTTCCGTCGTAAAGCGTAATGCGCAGGTTTTCGTCGGGAAGATTTTTGGCGGGAACGCCTTTATTGACGAGAGCGTTTCTGACTGCTATTATCTCGTTGCGAACGTCATCCTCGGTAGCGCCGCAGAACACCGGCGTAATCATCTGGGTTTGGCTCATATAAGCGGCCCAGCCGAGCATCGCCTCCAACAACTGGCCGACGTTCATGCGCGAAGGTATGGACAAAGGAGAGAATATCACGTCAACAGGAGTGCCGTCGGGCATGCGCGGCATATCTTCGAGCGGAACTATTTTGGATATTACGCCTTTGTTGCCGTGGCGGCCGGCGAGTTTATCACCAACTTGCAGGCGGCGCTTTACGGCAACGTATACTTTCACTACTTTATTGACGGAAACCCCCATCTCGTCGCCTTTTTTGAGGTTTTCGCGGGACTTTTTGTATTCGTTCTCGATGCGGCCGAGCATATCTTTTTCTATTTTTTCTATTTTTTTGGCGTCGGCCTTCTTGGATTTCTTACGGTATTCTTTCATCACTTCTTTGATGAAGGCTCTGGCGGCCTCGTGGTCCTGCTTGATAAAATCAATCTGGTTCTCGTACTCTTTCTCGCTCATCTTCTCGCGGCGCACAAAAAGCCGCGTGCCGATGACCTTGCCCGCGACCCCGGGCGGCACTCTTAAAGAGGCGTCCTGGGTAGTCTCGGATTTTTGGCCGAATAGAGCTTTTATCAGGCGCTCTTCGGGACCGACCTGCTGCTCGCCTTTCGGGGCCGTCTTGCCCACGAGAATATCTTCCTTCTCCACTTCGGCGCCAGTTCTTATGATGCCGTTGTCGTCGAGCTGCTGGAGATCTTCCGACGACGGGCCGGGAATGTCGCGCGTTATTTCCTCGGGAGCCCCCTTGGTTTCGCGGGCCTCGCAGGTGAACTCCTGTATATGTATTGATGTGAGTATATCTTCGCGAACAAGTTTTTCGGAAACTATTATGGCGTCCTCAAAGTTATAGCCGTCCCACGGCATAAAGGCCACCAAAAGATTCTTGCCCAGCGCCAGTTGGCCTTGGGAGGTCGCCATGCCATCGGCCAGAACCTCACCGACTCTGATACGGTCGCCCAAAGACACAAGCGGAATCTGATTTATGCAGGTATCCTGATTGGTGCGCTTATATTTGCTTAATACGTATTCGTCAACTTCTTTGTCGTCGGTATAAATGAGTATCCTGTCGGCGTCAACCCAAACGATTTCGCCGCCGCGTTTGGATATTACCATGACTCCCGAGTCGCGGGCGACTTTTTCGTCTATGCCTGTCGCCACCAACGGCGCCTCGGTCGTAAGAAGAGGCACCGCCTGACGCTGCATGTTCGAGCCCATAAGCGCCCGGTTCGCGTCGTCATGTTCAAGAAAAGGTATAAGCCCGGCCGAGACCGACACGACCTGAAGCGGCGATACGTCCACGTAATCTATTTTGTCGGGAGAGACTTCGGGATAATCGTCGAAGCGGCGCGTAATTATCTGCTGATTCAGGAGTTTGCCGTTTTTGTCCACGGGCTCGGTGGCCTGGGCAACGTAGAACTCGTCTTCCGCGTCGGCAGTAAGATATTTTACCGCGTCGGTGACCTTGCTATTATCAACTTTTCGATACGGGGTTTCGAGCAATCCGTAATCGTTGACGCGGGAATACGCCGAAAGAGACACTATCAGGCCTATGTTCTCGCCTTCGGGAGTTTCTATCGGGCAGATTCTACCGTAATGCGTGTGATGAACGTCGCGAACCTCGAAACCGGCGCGCTTTCTGTTCAATCCTCCGGGGCCCAGCGCCGACAGGCGTCGCTTATTGGTTATCTCGGCCAACGGATTTGTCTGCTCCAAAAATTGCGACAACTGCCCCGTAGAGAAGAATTTTCTTATGTTATTGGTAAAGGGAATAGTGTTTATCAGAGAGCGCGGCGTCATCTGGGATTTATCTTTCGTGTTCATATGCTCTTTGATGTAGCGCGCCATCTGAATAAGGCCGACTCTTATCTGGTTCTCGAGTAACTCGCCGACGGGACGCACTCTTCTGTTTCCCAGATGGTCTATGTCGTCGGTGTCTCCGGATATCTGGTTGGAAAGGTTCATGAGATATTTTATCGCCGCGATTATGTCTTCTTTCGTAAGCGTGCGCCTGTCCTCGGACGGTATACGAAAATCTTTGACGGTTTTTTTGAGTTGCTCGAAAGTCGAGGCGAGTTTCTTGTTGATTTTATACCGTCCCACGCGGGTCAGATCGTACCTGCGCGGCTTGTCGCCGAAGATAAGATCGTCGAGGTATTTCTCGACGTGAGAGGGGACGATGAAGTCCTGGCTCTTCATTATTTTGTATATGTAATTCAGAGCGGTCTTTTTGTCTTTGGTCGGGTCTTTCTTAAGGGTGAGTATGAAGGCGGGATTTCTGTGGATGAAAACAGATTTTATTTTGCGCGACTTGAACAGATCCAGCGTCTCTTTCTTGATGGCGAGGCGGTCGAGGTTCGAACCCTCGCGCACTATTTCGGCGACATCAAGCAACACCTCGCCCGTGGCCGTGTCAACGACGTTGCGGGCAACGAACTTACCCATAAAGACGTCGTCGTCGGTATCGCCGATTTTGAGTTCCTCGGCGTCCTTGAATAGATTGAGCGTCTCCTCGTTGTTTTCGTACCCGAGCGCGCGAAGAAATATCGTGGCCAACACTCTTTTTCTGCGCTCGAGCTTTACATAAAGTATGTTGTTCTGGTCGAACTCCACCTCTATCCATGCGCCGCGGTACGGAATGATGCGCCCCACGTACATGAGCTTGCCGTAAATGGATATCTTCTGCTCCTCGTCCTCTTCAAAGACTATGCCGGGAGAGCGGTGTATCTGGCTAACGACAACCCTCTCGTCGCCGTTGACCACGAAAGACGCCGTATCAGTCATCAGCGGGAGATCGCCGAGATAAACTTCCTGTTCGGCTTTTTCTTTTACGCGCGCGCCGTCAAGGGCGGTCAGACGGAACGTGGCATAAAGAGGCGCGGCGTAAGTCATGTCGCGCTCTTTGGCTTCGTCGGGAGTTACTTTGGGTTCTTTAAGTTCGTAGGATATGTAGTCGAGCCGGAGGGTGCCGTCCGCGTTTTCGATGGGGAATACTTCGTTAAAAATAGCCGAGAGGCCGCGACCAGTTCTGGACGACGCGCCGTCTTTTTCCAGAAGACGGGCGAACGATTTCCTCTGAACTTCCAAGAGCTGAGGTATTTCTATTATTGACTTGATCTTGGCGAAACTTTTCTTTTTAAGTTTCATATTTTATTAGGATTAAGGATTAAGTCGTCCCGACGTAACGTCGGGACTTTAAGGATTAAGTTTTGTGTTTTTGCTTAATCCTTCATCCTTAATTCTTAATCCTTGCTTAATCCTTGCTTTATCCTTTACTTTACTTCAATTCGACGGTCGCGCCGGCTTCGGAAAGCTTTTTCTTGAGCTCTTCGGCCTGCTCTTTGTTCACTCCTTCTTTGACGGACTTGGGAGCCGCTTCGACGAGATCTTTGGCTTCTTTAAGCCCGAGTCCCGTAACCTCTCTGACGACTTTGATGACCTGAATTTTGTTGGCGCCGGCAGCGGCCAGAACCACGTTAAACTCGGTCTGCTCTTCCTGTGCGGCGGCCGAACCCGATGCGGCGCCCGCCGAGGGAGCCGCGGCAAAGGCGGCGGCCGATATTCCGAATTTTTCCTCTAAAGCCTTAACAAGCTCCGCGAGATCGAGCACGCTCATCTTCGATATGGCCTCGACCATCGCGTCCTTTCCGTTAAGATTACCGCTCATCTTGATACCTCCGGTAGAGTTTTCTTTATGATTTTTAAGCCGCGCGCCGATTTATCGGGGCGCGCGGACATTAACTTCTATCTACTGTTTGGACTGTGATTTCTGATGCAAAATCAATACAAGATTCCGGGCGGGCGCGTTCATTATGCCCATAATCGCCGAGACGGGACTTTGAATGACGCCCATCAATTGAGAAAGAAGCGCCTCGCGGCTCGGCAGTTTTGAATATGTCACGATGTCTTTATCGGTGATGAGTTTGCCGTCAACTACGGCGAAACGCAACTTTATTTTCTGATTTTTTTTCGCGAAATCGGAAATAGATTTGGAAGCCTCGATTATATCCGTTGACCACAGAACGGCCAGCGGCCCCTTCAATTTGGCCGCGAACGAAGAGGCGGGGCTTTTTGTTTTTTCAAGCGCCTGAACCAGCAGATTATTTTTGACGACTTCAAACTCCGGCGCGTTGGCCGACGATGGCGCATGAATCTTCAATCTAAGTTCGTCGAAATCGGCTACCGTCATACCCTGATATTCGGCGAATATCATCATAGGATATTTCAAAAGCTTTCCGGAAAGTTCGGCGATAATCTTTGATTTTTGAACTTTGGTTTTCATTTTTATATTCCGTTAGAAACCCACCGATATTCCGATGGCTGCGTATCTCACCGGCGCGAAGCCCGCCTCGAAAAACAGCGACTCCTCCGGTTTAAAGTTGAT
>JASEHK010000057.1 GCA_030018875.1 Endomicrobiia bacterium
GGCCTTTTATGCGTCCCTGCTTCATAAAACCTTCATAATGGCGCATTATAAGGTGGGACTCTATCTGTCCTATGGTGTCCAACGCGACTCCTACAACTATAAGAAGCGACGTGCCGCCGAAAAAAAACGGAGCGTCGAATATCTTTCTCATATAATCGGGAAGTATCGCTATCGCCACCACGCCCAAAGCGCCGCCGAGCGTGATTCTCTCGACTATCTTTTGAATATACTCCGCCGTGTGCTCGCCGGGACGGATGCCCGGAATGAACCCGCCGGATTTTTTCATGTTTTCCGCCAGGTCAACCGGATTGAACGCGACAGAAGTATAAAAGTAACAGAAGAACACGATGAGCGCGGCGAAGACGGCCTCGTAAATAAGGCCGCCGCGGGTCCAAATGTCTGAGAATCTCTGCGCCCAGACGGCCTCGGGGAAAAACTGAGTCAGCGTCATAGGAAGAGACAACAGAGAAACCGCGAATATCACCGCTATGACGCCCGACTGCTCGACCTTAAGAGGCAAAAACGTGCTGGCCCCGCCGTACATCTTGCGTCCGACGACGCGCTTGGCGTACTGCACGGGAATTTTTCTTTGCGCCGTTTCAAGCCACACGACCAAACCTATCACGACGACGACCACTGCAAGCATCAAAAGAACGGCCAGTATGGAGCGTTCGTCATTTCTTAAAAGATCTATTACGCCCTTGACGGCCGAGGGGAACCGGTCTATGATACCGGCGAATATTATAAGAGAAATGCCGTTGCCTATTCCGAACTCCGTTATCTGCTCGCCCAGCCACATAACGAATACCGTGCCGGCGATAAGCGTAATCACCGTCATCGCAAACCAGCCGAAAGTTGGGTTCAGCACTATGCTTCCGCCGCCCGGCACCGGCATTTTGGAGACGGCTATGCTTAATCCTATGGCCTGCACCGTCGCCAGAATAAGGGTAAAATATCTGGTTATCTGGTTCATCTTCTTGCGCCCGCTCTCGCCTTCTTTCGAGAGGCGGTCGAGGTAAGGTATTATGTGCGCGCCCTGAACTAATGACATTATGATGGACGCATTTATATAGGGCATTATGCCGAGTGAAAATATCGAAAGCTGACTCAGCGCTCCGCCGGAAAACATATCCATGAAACCCAGAAGGGACCTGGAATGCTGCTCGAAAAGGGCCTTCAGCGCCTGAGCGTTCACGGCGGGCAAAGGAATAAACGCGCCGACGCGATACGCCGCTATCACGCCTATCGTAACGAATATGCGCCTTTTTAATTCCGGTACTTTGAATATGTCGCCGAACGATTTGAGCATAAAATCAGGATTTAAGGATTAAGAAATAAAGTTCAAGTTCCCTGAGCGTTCAATCCCGCTCTGCGATGCTTACTCTTTTCTGCGGCCAATGACACCAATAACGGCGCTATCTTTTCTTAAAAGGCAGCCCGAAAAGTCTTAAGAGTTCCATGGCTTCTTCGTCGCCGTCTGCCGTGGTGCATATCGTAATATTCATCCCGCGCGGGTGATCGGATTTTTCCACGTTGATCTCAGGGAAGATATACTGCTCGTTGAGGCCCAGATTGTAGTTGCCCTGTCCGTCGAACGACTTGGGCTCCACGCCCTTGAAGTCGCGGATGCGGGGCATCGCGATTTTAATCAATCTCTCCAGAAACTCGTACATTCTGTCGCGTCGAAGGGTTACTTTTAATCCAATTGGCATTCCCTTTCTCAACTTAAAATTGGATATGTCTTCCTTTGAGCGGCGAATCTGGGGTTTCTGGGCGGCTATAAGCGTCAACTCCGCGGATGCGGTGTCAAGCGCCTTGATGTTTTCTTTGGCTTCGCCAACGCCTATGTTTATCACTATCTTGGATATCTTCGGAACTTCGAAGAAATTCTTATACCCGAACTTAGACTTCATCGCTGGGACTATTTTTTCGGCGTAGTCTTTTTTTAGATTGGGGACGTAGTCTTTTTTTAGATCGAGAGTATAATCGGTTTTCATAAAGTTTATGCCTTTTTGATTTTGGGTTTTACGGCCGCGCCGCCCGCGGCCTTTATTTTTTCTTCGGCCGACTTCGAAAACTTGTCGGCGGAAACATTGAGTTTTTTTAAGATGGCGCCGTCGCCTAATATCTTAACGGGCAATGTCTTTGAGATAAGGCCGAGCGCGCGCAGAGCGTCGGCGTCAACGGCGGCGCCGTCGTCGAACCGTTTTTCGAGATCTCCGACGGACACGGTCTGATAACTTTTGCGAAAAATATTTTTGAAGCCGCTCTTGGGAATCAGCCTCAGAAGAGGCGTCTGACCGCCTTCGAAACCGTTCATGGAGCCGTCGCCCGAACGCGCGGTCTGTCCTTTGCCGCCCCGTGTCGAGGAGCGGCCGTGACATCCGCCGCGACCTATAAGCTTGGACTTTTTCGTAGCGCCGAAAGAGGGCTTGAGATTGCTTAAAACATTAGTGTTCATTTATATCCTCGCGTACAAGGGAAATTATTTTACCTTCTCCCCTCTCCCTTCTACCTTTTACTTTTTACCCGCCGTTATGACGTTTTGACGGCGCGCAGTTTTTCCACGTCTTCTTTGGTGCGAAGATGTTTTAACGCATCCAGCGTGGCGTAAACCACGTTGAACGCGTTGGCCGAGCCCAGAGATTTAGTAAGTATGTCTTTGATGCCGACCGCGTCGAGCACTGCTCTTACGGCCGCGCCCGCTATAACGCCCGTGCCCGGAGCCGCTGGCATCAACAACACCATACCGGCTCCGTTTTTGCCGGTGATTTCGTGAGGGATGGTATTTCCTTTAAGTCGCACGGGGGTCATGATTTTTCTCGCCCGCGCGGAGGCCTTGGCTATCGCCGAAGGAACTTCCTTGGCCTTGCCCAGAGCGGCTCCGACGCGGCCATGACCGTCGCCCACGACTACGAGCGCGTTGAAAGAAAATCTCTTGCCGCCTTTAACGACCTTCGCGACACGGTTGATTACGACCGTGGTCTCTTTAAGTTCGGTTTTCGGCGCGTGGTGATATGCCTGGTTTTCCATGGTTTCTCAAGTCCTCTTGAAGATTCGACGATATTTCAAAACTCCACGCCGCTCTTCCTTAAACTTTCGGCAAAGCTTTTAACGACTCCGTGATACCGTCGGCCCCTGCGGTCGAATACGATTTTCTTAATGTTTTTCTCGGCTAATTTCCTGCCGGCGTACTCGCCGAGCATAACTGCGGCCGCTATGTTTTTGTGCGATTTGAGATCTTTGAAGTCGGATGAAGCCGTGGTGAAAAGCCCGACGGACAGGCCTGCGGTATCGTCCACCGCCTGAGCGTAAAGATACTTGAGACTCTTTTTCAGGGCCAACCGAGGACGCTCTTGCGTGCCGAAGATTTTTTTTCTCGCCCTTTTTATCCGGCGTTCCATCCGAGATTTCGCTATAGACATACTTTAACCTCTATCTATTCCCATTATTTATTTGCCCGCGGGCGCTCCGGCCGCGCCGGCGGCCTTGCCGGCTTTCTTGATGATGTGCTCACCCTTGTATCTTATGCCAGTCAATTTATAAGGCTCCGGCGGACGGATTTTTCGGATATTGGCGGCGAACTGTCCGACGCAGTATTTGTCTATGCCCGTTATCGTGACGGCCGTTTGTTTGGGATCTACGGCCACCTTGATACCGTCGGGAATCGAGACTTTGACGGGGTGCGTAAAGCCGAGCGTCATATTAAGATTGTTGCCCTCGACTATCGCCTTGAAACCGACGCCGTGTATTTCGAGCTCTTTGGAAAATCCGACAGTGACGCCGGAAACGGCATTTTTCACAAGAGCCGCGGCGAGACCGTGAAGGGCTCGCACTTTCGGCGCATCGCCGCCCACGCGCTCGACGGAAATATTTTTGGCTCCAGCCGCCGCGTCGGGAGTTTTATCGTCGCTTATGACAAGATTTATGCCTTCGGGAACGCTCTGTTTTATTGTGCCCAGCGGTCCTTTGACCTCAAGCGTTTTATCTTTCAGAACGGCCGTGACTTTTTCGGGTATTTTTATGGGCTTCTTGGCTAATCTCGACATATTTCGTCCTCTATTTTCCCTCTCCCTTGCGGGAGAAATTACTTACCTGACGTTACCAGATGTATCCCATCACTTCTCCGCCGAGTCCGGCCTCGCGCGCTTTGCGGGCCGTCATTATGCCTTTGGAAGTGGATACTATCACGACGGACATGCCTCGACGCAACCGCGGAAGCTCCGACGCCGCATCATATATTCTGCGACCGGGCGTGGAGAGGCGCTTGATTTCTTTTATGACGGCCTCTTTCTGCGGTGTGTATTTAAGATACACTCTCAAAATACCCTGCTTGTAATCGTCTATCACTTTGTAATTTGAGATGAAACCCTCTTCCTTGAGTATCTTGGATACGGCGATCTTCGTTTTGGACGCGGGAACGTCCACTTTTTCTTTTAGTTTTGCGTTGGCGTTTCTTATCGCCGTGAAGAAATCGGCGACCGGATCTATTATTGGCATATTACCACCTTTTTTAAGAATTAAGTTTTTCGTCTTAATCCTTACTTAATCCTTAATCCTGCTTTCTTACCAGCTCGATTTGCGCACGCCCGGGATTTCTCCTCGGTGCGCAAGTTTTCTGAAGCATATTCTGCACACGCCGAAGTCACTCATGAATCCGCGGGCTCGACCGCACAGCGAGCAGCGATTGCGTTTACGGGTCGAAAATTTCGGCGGCTTTTTCGCTTTAGCCATCCATGCTATCGTTGCCATCGTTTCTCCTTAAAGAATGACCTCGCCGCAATTCTTGCAAATACGTATCTTTTTGCCGTCGGCGAGGCGGTCGAACTTGACTTTGGTCGGACGGGCGCATTTCTGGCAAATTACCGCGAGTTTGGAAATCGCCACGGGGCGTTCTATCTCTACTCTGCCGCCGGGGTCGCTCTGAGTGGGCTTCTTGTGTTTTATCGCGATATTGATTTTAGAAACTATCGCGCGGGTCTTAATTTTGGATAGAGCCGCTCCGAGCATAATTTCAAGAACCTCGCCGGACTTTCCTTTGTCGTCGCCGGCGATGACCATCACTTTGTCTTTCTTTTTTATGTGCAGCATTATTAAATCACCTCGGGAGCCAGAGATATTATTTTAAGATAGTTTTTCTCGCGGAGCTCTCTGGCTACTGGGCCGAATATTCGCGTGCCGCGAGGCTCGCCGTTATCGTCTATGACCACGGCGGCGTTGTCGTCGAACTTGATATATGTTCCGTCGGGACGGCGCTTTTCCTTCTTGGTTCTTACCACGACGGCCTTTACGACTTCGCCCTTTTTGATGGCGGCGAAAGGAGTGGCTACCTGAACCGACGCCACTATGACATCGCCGATGGACGCATATCTTCTGTCGGAGCCTCCGAGCATGCGGAAACATCTTATCGTGCGGGCTCCGGAGTTGTCGGCTACTTTTAAGATGGAACGTTCCTGTATCATGGGTTTATCCCGTTATTATTTTTCTTTGGGGGCGGACGCAGCGCCGCCCGAAGAAGTCCGTGCCGCGGCGCCCGCGGATTTTGTTACTGAAAGCACTTCCCACCTCTTGGTTTTAGAGAGCGGCTTGGTTTCGGATATCGTTACGTAATCGCCGGCGCGGCTCGCGTTATTTTCGTCGTGAACGTGAACCTTCGTGGTGCGACGCATGACTTTTTGATATTTGGGATGGGCAAACACGCGCTCAATCTCGACGACGCGCGTCTTGACCATTTTGTCGCTGACGACTTTACCCTGAAGTATTTTTCTTGCCATATTTAACGGTTACCTCGCTTGAGATTTTCGCCGGCGACGGGGGCAGTCGGACTTGCCAATGGGCTTGCCGTTGGGCGTAAAAGGGTTTTGATTCGCGCCATCATGCGCCTGACGGCGCGGATTTCAAGAGGGTTTTTGAGCTTCGTGGTCTTGTTGTTGAACTCAAGTTCCGCGCGGCGGCGGCGAAGTGTCTCGAGTTTTGCTTTGAGTTCGACGTCCGTCGAGTTTTTAATCTGTTCCCATTCTTTGGCTTTCATTATTTATCCTCGGATTCAACGCTCTAAAAACTTGGTTACTATCGGCAGTTTGTGCCCGACCTGACGGAAGGCTTCGCGGGCATCTTCCAGAGACACGCCTTCCATCTCGAACATCACTCGTCCGGGCTTGACTGCGGCAACCCAGAACTCGGGGTTTCCTTTTCCCTTTCCCATTCTGGTCTCGGCCGGTTTTTTCGTGACGGGCCGGTCGGGGAATATTCTTATCCAAATCTTTCCGCCTTTCTTTATAAAGCGCGTCATCGTAAGGCGGCAAGATTCTATGTGTCGGCTCGATAGCCTGCCCAACTCAAGCGCCATAAGCCCGTAATGTCCGAAAGATATCGTGGTTCCGCGCTTGGCCACGCCCTTGATGCGTCCTTTCTGGGCTTTGCGGTATTTGACTCTTTTAGGCATCAGCATATTTCGTTTCTCCGTCGGATGAATGTATGAGCGGCGGCGGTTATTTCACTTTGGAGTTTTCCGCGGCGCGGCGGCCGCGGTTTATTTAGATTTGGATTTTTCCGACTCGACCTCGGCGGCAATCGTCGCGAGGCCCAATGCCGAGGAATCCTTCGCGGCGAGCAATTCAGCGTCGTTTTTGTCCACGACTTTGACGTCGGCCATCAGGTCAGCGTCGGTTTTTCTAAATAATTCCTTCTTAAATATCCACGTTTTCACGCCGATGATTCCAAGCTTTGTGCGCGCTTCGGCGAAGCCGTATTCTATGTCGGCGCGAAATGTCGCCAGAGGCAGACGGCCTTCCATCAGCCACTCGGTGCGGGCGATTTCTCCGCCGCCCAGTCGCCCTGAAACCTTTATTTTTATGCCGCCGGCTCCGCCGCCGATGGCCTTCTCTATGGCTTTTTTCATCGCGCGGCGATATGCAATCTGGCGCTCTATGGCAAAGGCCACCGACTCGGCGACCAGCTGCGCCTCGATTTCGGCGCGCTTGATTTCAAGAACCGTTATCTCGACTCTCAAGCCTGTGAGCTCCTCGAGGTCTATTTTCAGGCGCTCTATTTCCTGACCCTGCCGGCCTATGACGACTCCGGGGCGAGACGTGTAAATAACTGTTTTAAGATACTTGCCCGAGCCCATGCGCTCTATTACGATGCGCGCAATGCCGGCGGAATAAAGTTTGTTTTTGATGAGTTGGCGGATCTTGAAGTCCTCCTCTATCCAGCGAGGAGCGTTCTTCAAGTCGAACCATCTGGAATCCCAATCTTTGATGTAGCCGAGTCGTACGGATTTTGGATGAACTTTCTGTCCCATGTCGCCTCTTATTTTGCGTCGCTCAACACAATTTTTATGTGGCAGGTCTTTCTGGTAAAGGGCATGCCTCTGCCTTGCGGACCCGCGCGAAATCTCTTCATATAAACGCCTTTCCCGACGGTGACTTCTTTTATTACGGCGCGCGCGGGATCGGCGGTTTTACCCATGTTGGCAAAAGCGCTTTTTATGACCTTGGCGAGCGGCTCCGACGACGCCTTGACGGTAAAGGCAAGTTTGTCAAGCGCTTCCTTGACTGTCTTCTTTCTGACAAGGTCGAGCATCTGCTCGACTTTGCGGTGACTTACCCGAACATATTTTGCAGTTGCGCGCGATTCCATGATTTTCGGTCTCTCTTTTCGTCCGGTGTTTAATGCAGAAATCTTTTTCTCTCTGACTTTCTACTCTTCTACCTCTCTAACCTGCCTTATGTCAAATCCGCGGCGTCCTTGGTGTGGGCGAAGCCGTGACCTTTGAAGAATCTCGTGGGAGAAAACTCACCCAAACGATGGCCGACCATCTGTTCCGTTACGTAAACTTTGAGAAACTTTTTGCCGTTGTGAACCTCGAATGTATGCCCCACGAATTCGGGCGGAATCATTGAGGCCCTTGCCCATGTTTTTATGGGTCGCTTTTGGCCGGTCTGATTCATTATCGAAACTTTTTTTGCGAGTTTTACGTCTACGTAAGGTCCCTTCCAACTTGAACGACTCATTGCTGCCTCCGAAAAGATAGGTGGAACGGCAATAAAGTGACAAAGCGACAAGGTGACAAGGTGATAAAGTGATAAAGTAAAAAAAGTAACAAAGTGATAAGGTGACAAAGTGACAAAAACAACCCTTTCACTTTTTCACCTTTTCACCCTTTTTACTTTATCACTTTTTCACTCTTTTACTTTTTCACCCTTTCATCCTTTTTACTTA
>JASEHK010000058.1 GCA_030018875.1 Endomicrobiia bacterium
CGATAAATCGGGGGTCGCAATGACAAGAGGGTGGGGGCGAGGCGTCTGGATTCCCGCGTTCGCGGGAATGACGGAGGGGCGGGGCGACAATGTATGGACAGGTCGCGCCATATCCTGCCTTGTCATTGCGAGGAAGGAACCTGAACGAAGTGAAGGGAACTGACGAAGCAATCTCCCGAAAGCAGAGATTGCTTCCCCCGACGTAACGTCGGGGTCGCAATGACAAGGGGTGGCGGCGAGGCGTCGCGCGCGACAAATCCTCATTCTATCCTCACATCGTCTAAGTTTATGTTCCAAGAGGTCTGCGTCTCTTCCTCAAACATCCATCCGATTCTTTTTATTTTGGAGTAATCAGGTTTTACTCCTCCGCTCGGAGGTGTAAAACCCGACGGACAAACAACCGTGTTCTCCACCCCGCGGCCCGAATGGTTCAGCGGCTGAGAATCGGCCCATGCTCCGGACTCGTCGAAAACTCGGGCGCGAATTTTAAGACCCGTGGCGCCCAGCGCGAATACGGCGGGGCGGGCCGCCAGCCAAAACCTTATGCGCCCGGCCGAGGAAAAATCCTGCGAAGGGTAAAAAACCCTCAAGACCGAAGCCGCCGACTTCTCGTTTTTAGACGGAGCGTACTGCGCCCTCAGAGAAAATCTGCCGTCCTTTTTGAACTGTTCGTCGAGGCCAATGAAGACGTCCGCGTTGCGGAGCGTGTCGCGCGGAGCCAAATAAAACTCGTGCTCTCCCGATTCGAATCCGTCGGACTTCCACATCTCGCCGCGCTCGACGGCTACGCCTTCCATGCGCCGTTGGAAGCCTTCGTCGCGAATGGCGAAGGGATTTGTTTTTTCCGATATGAACGCGAATACGGCCGTGGCGAAATAATCCGGCGACGGCCCCGCCGCGCCTATGGCCGAACCGACGTCGCGCGATCCTATAAATGCGCCGTCGGGTATCTCCGGCGGAAAGCACAAGAACATCGCCGTGGCGGGCTCGGGTGACGGCCTCGGCGGCAAAGCCTTCGACGGCGCCGCTATGGCGGCCGCCTGCGCCGTAACGGCCAGTTCGGAGAGCGCCATGCGTCCTATGTCGCCCGTTAGGTCCAGCGAAACGCCCGGGCTCCACGGGCCGTCAAGAAGCGCGCCGAGAATGTCGGCGAGCGAGTCGGGAGCGGCCCCTGACGAGACGAAACTCTTGCGGACATCGTCGAAAAACAAATCCTTCAGAGCGAATCTCAAACGCTTGGCGGCTTTAAGATATATTTCGTCGCCGGTGGCGGATGCCGCGACGGAAAGGATGTAGTAGGCGCAAAGATTCTCGACCGCCGAGGGAGCCGACGGCCTCGATGCGACGAATGTCGTCGTTGACGGCGTTCTCGCAAAATCCGTGACCACGCCCCGGGCGTTTATGCGCGAGACATAAAGTCCGGCTAGCGCGATGATCAGTTTCTCATATCTTTTTCCGCCGACGGAAAGATGATAGTTGTATGCGGCCGCGGCCACTGCCGCCTGAGTAAAGGGATCTACGCGCTCCGAGACGGGTCGCAGAGCTTCGTCGTACGTTAGGGCAAAACCCTTGAATCCACCGGTCTTCCCGTCGGCGGCGCGTATTTTATCGAGCATATCAAGCGCCCGACGGGCGCGGTTTATGTGCCCGCGATTAAGAAACGCCGCGGCCACGAGCGCCTGATCGGAAGTTCGCCTGATTTGGGCGCCCACGCCGCCATCGGCGCTTTGCGTTTTGGACAAAAAAAAGTATACCCTGTCGAGGGCGGCGCCGGAGGCGCCCAGACCGGCCAAACATGGGATTGCGAGCCCCATGGCTACGACCGTCGAGGCCAAGATTGCGCGGACAATCAGGGAACACTTCATTATGGCTGACATTTATAAGAATGTTATTTTACCTAATAAACGCTAAAAAATCAAACCTCCGCCGACGGCAAACGAGATTCTTCCCCCGACGTAACGTCGGAGTCAGAATGACAAAACGTATAGTTTTTCAGGAGCGACTATTCGAAGTGAAAACTCGGTAACTCAATTTGACAAAAAAAACTCAAAAATGTATCATTAAAAGAACTTATTCTCGACGATGCGGGGGAGATATTTATGGTTAAAAATCCGGGTTCACTGACTTTGACAAAGACGCAGACGGCGCGGACTTCTATCCCGCGGGCCGACAAGGGCGGCCTTCCGGGCGGTTACGGCGACACAAAGATAGTCGCTCTACCCAGAGACCCTCTGTGGATTTACGCATACTGGGAAATAAACCCGAAAGATATGTCGGCCACAATGAAAAAACTCCCGCCGAAATCGAGGGACGGGGCCGCGTGGATACTCAGGGTGCACGACATAACGGGCGTAAAGTTCACCGGCTCGAATTCCGTTACTTCCTTTGATATTTTCGTCGCTCCCGAATCCGGAAGCTGGCACATAAACTGCGGGCGCGTCAACCGCGTGTGGTGTGTGGACATAGGACTCTCTGGGCCGGACGGCATTTTCGTTCTGGCGGCCAGATCAAACGCGGTGCCGACGCCCCGTTTCGGGATATCCCCGATAGTTGACGACAAATGGGGCATCGTTGAAAAAGATTTCTATCGCATAATGAAACTTTCCGGAGCCGACGATATAGGCGCCGGCTCATTTTCCACGGCGCGCCTGATGCTTGAGCGCTGGAAAGAACTAATGTCCCTGCCGTCGTCGGGCACAAAGGCGGGAAGTGGGAAGTAGGAAGTGGGCAGTAGAAAATCAAAGACCTCAAAAAAATAATCCTGCCGACGAATTGAATATCCCTCGCCTTTGCGGCGCGGGATAATTTTTGCCGGCTTCGCCGGTAAAAATTAACTTATGCGTATCCCAAAAGGTTACTGGTGTCCGGTTCTGCACGCGCACCTTCCCTACGTCCGTCATCCCGAATACCCCGATTTTCTCGAAGAAGATTGGTTCTACGAGGGACTCACCGAGACTTATCTTCCGCTTCTTGCGATATTCGAAAATCTCGCCGCCGAAGGCATCCATTTCCGCGTGACAATGACGATAACGCCCACGCTGGCCGGGATGATGTCCGACGAGTTGCTTATGGGCCGCTACCGCGAGCGCCTCGTTAAACTCTCCGAACTCTCTTTGAAAGAAGTCGAACGCTTAAAAGACGACCATGATTTCCTCCGCACGGCCGAGATGTACAAAAACATTCTCGCCGACTGCCGCCGCCTCATGGACAAATACCGAGGCAGAATACTCGCGGGATTCAGAAATCTCCAGGATTCGGGCCACATCGAAATAATCACCTGCTGTGCGACGCACGGGTTTCTCCCGTTGATGACCCACCGCGACGCCATCGCCGCCCAGATAAGAATAGCCAAGCGCGACTACAAGCGCCACTTCGGGCGGGACCCGCGCGGAATATGGCTGGCCGAATGCGCCTATTCCGGGGGCATAGAAGAGATACTGCGCGACGAGGGAATACGGTTTTTTTTCGTCGAGGCTCACGGAATATTATACGCCGAGCCGAGGCCGAAATACGGGATATTCGCCCCGCTCTACTGCCCCGGCGGAGTCGCATGTTTCGGACGGGACCAGGAGTCGGCGCATCAGGTTTGGAGCTCCGAAATCGGCTACCCCGGCGACCCGTCATACAGAGAGTTCTATCGCGACGTCGGATATGATTTAGATTACGATTATATCAAACCTTACCTCCACGAAGACGGCGTAAGACGAAACGTGGGCATCAAATATTACCGTGTCACGGGAAAGGTTCCTCTCGACGGTAAGATGCCTTACGATCCCGCTCGCGCGCGCGAGCAAGCCGCCACGCACGCCGGCAACTTTCTTTTCAACAGAACCAAGCAGACGGAACATATCTCATCCGTAATTGACCGGCGGCCGATAGTGGTTTCCCCGTTCGACGCGGAACTCTTCGGTCACTGGTGGTTTGAAGGCCCGATGTTTCTGGATTATCTTTTCAGAAAAATTCATTACGACCAGAACGTAATAAAATGTATAACGCCGACGGAGTATCTCGATATATATCCCAAAAACCAAATCGCGCGGCCTGCCGCGTCGTCGTGGGGCGACAAGGGGTACTTCGAGGTCTGGCTCAACGGCTCGAACGATTGGATATACCGGCATCTTCACAAGGCCGAAGAGAGAATGACACAGACGGCGCGCTTGAATCGCCAAGCCGCGGGTTTGACGAGACGGAGCATCAATCAAATGGCCAGGGAGTTGATGCTCGCTCAGTCGAGCGACTGGGCTTTCATAATGACCACGGGCACCATGGTGGAATACGCCATGAAACGCACCGTCGGACACATACGCCGCTTCACAAAACTTTACGAACAAGTGCGCGACCGTTCCATTGACGGAGCATACGTCGCGGAACTTGAGCGGAGAGACAACATTTTTCCGGATATAGATTACCGCGCTTATTTGTAAGCGTGTTCTTGCGAAAGGATTTAGGAGGTCGTCTTGAAAATAACGAAACTTCACTTGATACTTTTGATAGTGGCGCTGGGCGGATTTTTCGCGTGGAAGGAATACGCCCGAGGAGTCGAGATCGCCCGACAGCGCGAAGAACTTGAGCGCGCGCGGCGGGAAGAAAAATCGCGCGAGGAAATAGAGGCGCGCAAGCGGGAACTTGAGGCGGAAAATCTCGCGAAGAAAGCGACACTATCGAGGGAGGCCATCGCCGTAGCGGGAGAAATCTTGAAAATCGCCCGCCGGGAAAATCTTGACGCGGCAAAAGGCCGCGCCACTCTTCGCGCAGCAAAAAAGACCCTCGCCGAAGGAGACCCGCACAAGGCGTGGGAACTCGCCCGTCAATCCATCAAAGAACTCAAAGAAACGGCCTTCGGCGACAAAATTTACGCCGTGAAGAGCGGCGATAATCTGTGGGACATCGCCCGTATGAGACGGCATTTTTCCGACGGACGCAAGTGGCCGTATATCTATCTCGCCAATAAATCCAAGATAAAAAATCCGCGCGTAATATACCCCAGACAAAGACTCGTCGTGCCGGTCTCCAATTGGGAGCAGCATATCGAGGCGGCGAAGAAAATCAGATGATTATTCGACACTCTTTTGCCTGTCATTTTGGAGAGACCCAGGGAGTAATTTTATGAACATCAAACTGAATTATACCTACGCATTATCGGACGTCGTCGGAGAACACGGGGTTTCTCCCGAAGAATTGTCGGCGTTGAAAGACCGCCTCGCCGACGCAAAAAAAGCCGTGGCGCAAAAGAAGACCGACGGCAAACTCGGCTTCATGGAACTTCCTTATAAGACCGACGAAACCGCCAAAATAAAACGGCTCGCCGCGAAAATGAAGGGCCGCTTCGAAAACTTCGTCGTGGTCGGCATCGGCGGCTCGGCTCTCGGGAACATCGCCCTTCAGGGGGCGCTTCGTCATCCTTACTGGAACCTTTTGGACAAAAAATCCCGACAAGGATGGATGAGGATATTCGTGCCGGACAATGTGGACCCCGAGTTCGTCAAGGGTTTGTCCGACGTCATAGATTTCAGGAAGACGGCATTCAACGTAATATCCAAATCGGGCACAACGGCGGAAGGCCTGGCCAATTTCTTTTTCTTCAAAAAAATGCTGGAGGCCAAAGCCGGCAAGAAATATCGGGACCACCTGATTTTTACGACGGACGCCAAGAAAGGTTTTTTACGGGACATCTCAAACAAGGAAGGGATAACGAGCTTCGACATCCCCGTCAACGTCGGCGGAAGATTTTCCGTTTTGTCGCCGGTGGGACTTATCTCAGCCGCTGCGTCCGGCATAAAAATCGAGCGGATTTTGGCCGGGGCCAGGGCGATGGACGAAAAATGCGCCGCGTCCGCAGACGCGCTCGGTGATCCCGCGGCGGTATTCGCGGCTCTCAATTATCTTCTTTATCAAAAGGGAAAACGCATCTGCGTAATGTTCCCGTACTCGAACGCTCTTTATCCGATGGCCGACTGGTTCAGGCAGTTGTGGGCGGAATCCCTGGGGAAAAAATCCAACGCGCGCGGCGAAACCGTCAATGTGGGGCCTACGCCCGTGAAAGCTCTCGGCGCGACCGACCAGCACTCGCAGGTGCAACTCTATATCGAAGGACCTTACGATAAAATCGTGGTATTTCTTTCCGCCGGATTATTCCGAAAAACGGCGCCGATACCCAAAGTCGGCTACTCGCATTATCTCGAAGGGCGCTCGCTCGCCGAACTCATCAAATGCGAGGAAGACGCCACAAGAAACGCGCTGGCGAAAGAAAAACGCCCGAATATGACGATAGAGATTCCGACAATAGACGAGGAAAATATCGGCGGGATTCTTTATATGCTTGAACTCGCCACGGCATACGCCGGCGAACTTTTCGATATAAACGCTTTCGACCAGCCCGGGGTGGAACTGGGCAAACAACTGACTTACGGACTTATGGGCCGGGCGGGTTTTGAGACGCAGAAAAAAGATATAGAGGAATTCAAAAACCGGTTTCCTCAGAAAATAGTTTAAAGTATCCCAAATCATTGTCGTTGCAAGGAAAGCCCGTAGGGGCGAATGATTATTCGCCCCTACTTCGCCCCGATGGACATCGGGGCTCGCAATGGCAATGTGTGAAAGTGGGGGACGGCAACAATATCCCGCACAGAATTTTCCACAGCGGCGAGAATTTTTTTGATTTCCCCTTCGGAAGACGACAGCGGCGGCATAATGACGACGACGTTTCCGAGCGGACGAAGTATCACGCCGTAGTCGCGGGCGCGGCGGCAGATTTTTACAGCGATTTTTTCTTTCGGCTCGAACATCTCCCCCGTTTCTTTTTCCTTCACTATTTCGATACCCGCCATCAGACCTATCTGTCTTACATCTCCTATAAAAGGACTTTCCATAGATAATTTTTGCAGACCCGCGGAAAGCGTCTTTATTTTCGGCGGCAACGCATCGAGAGTCTTTTCCCGACGGAAAATATCGAGATTCGCTATGGCGGCGGCGCAGGCAAGGGGGTTAGCCGTATAAGTGTGACCGTGGAAAAAAGTCCTGAAGTCCTCGTAACGCCCCAGAAACGAGCGATAGATTTTTTCCGTTGCAAGCGTCGCAGCCAGAGGCAGGTATCCGCCTGTGATTCCCTTTGCCAGACACATTAAATCCGGTCGGATGTTTTCTATCTCGCAGGCGAACATTTTACCTGTTCGGCCGAAACCCGTGGCGACCTCGTCGGCGATTAGAAGCGCTTTATGCTTGCGGCACAAATTCGCAAAGCCCGAAAGATAGCCCGGCGGCATCGTAAGCATCCCCGCCGCGCACTGAATCATTGGCTCCACCACGGCGGCCGCTATTTTGCGGGAGTGTTTTTTGAGTATTTTCTTGGCGGCCAAAAGACATTCTCCGCGACAACCGACCGAGCGACAGTAAGAACCGAACTTGGAGTTGCGCGTGTTTTGCGCCGGCGCGGGAGCGGATTTTTTTCTATGCGGACAGCGATAGCAATAAGGCGACGGGGCGAAAAATGACTTAAACAGAAGCGGTTGGAACTTCGCGTGAAAAAGATCCATCCCTCCGACGGAGACCGAGCCGATGGTGTCGCCGTGATACGCATTCTTCAAAGACAGGAATTTCGTTTTGGCCGGCGCCGGATTTTTTTTCTGCCTCCAATATTGAAAAGCCATTTTCAGCGCTATCTCGACGGCTGTTGAGCCCGAATCGGAGTAAAAAACTTTTGTGAGGCCGGCGGGGGCCAGAGAGACGAGGCGCGCGGCAAGCATGGAGCCCGGCGCGTGCGCGAGGCCGAGATAAGTCGAGTGAGCTATTTTGGCAAGTTGATTTTTTATCGCTCGGTCTATCCGGTTTTTGCGGTGACCGTGCACGTTCACCCAAAGCGATGATACTCCGTCTATATATTTTTTGCCTTCGGAATCTTCGAGATAAACGCCTCGGCCGGATTCTATAGCGAGATTGTCCTCTTTCAACCAATCCGACATCTGGGTGAAAGGATGCCAGACGTATTTTTTGTCGAGCGCGCGGCTCGTGAAATTGAGATGCGCGGCGGCGGCGTCGGCTTTCAATCTTTTTTCAAGAGGCATCTTATCAATCCTTTCGGCGGGCGGGTCGCGTTTTTACCGACGATAAATACCGGCGCGCGAACATATTTTTTTATGACTGCGGGGTTGGTTTTTTG
>JASEHK010000059.1 GCA_030018875.1 Endomicrobiia bacterium
ATGCAACCTGCCACGCCCGCCCCCAAAAAACGTTTGTCATATTTTCCGAGGCGCGAACATCTTGTATTTCAGAAGAGAGTTCTTGTGCAAAATGTATTTACCGAGCGTCACGAGAGTCGCCGAGCCGTATTTTACGCTCCGCCAAAAATCTATGGACGATGCCTCTTCGAAGTATTTCGTGGGCACGGGGACGTCTCCCATTTTTAAGCCCAGATACGCGGCCTGAATCAGTATCTCCTGGTCGAAAACGAAATCATCCGAGTTAAGAGTCCAATCAATCCGCTCAAGAGCGGCGCGGTTGAAGGCGCGGAGGCCCGAATGGAACTCGCCCATATTTTCTCCGAGTATGAAGTTCTCCGTCATAGTGAGGAATCTGTTGGCGAAATATTTGTACGCCGGCATTCCGCCGCTCAATGTTTCGCGACGGGTTCTTATGCGGTTGCCGAGCACGATATCGCAAACTTTGTCTTTTATCAGACCGGTCATATACGGGACGACACGGGGATCATACTGAAAGTCGGGATGAAGCATAACAACTATGTCCGCGCCGAGTTTTAGCGCCTCGGTATAACACGTCTTCTGATTGCCGCCGTAGCCCCTGTTCTTTTCGTGCGCGAAAGTTTTGATTCCCAGCCGGCGAGCCTCCCCGACGGTATTATCGCCGGAAGCATCGTCCACAAGTATTATGTCGTCATAAGAACCGCGCGGCAGGTCGGCGACGGTCCGAGCAAGAGTTTTTTCGGCGTTGTAAGCGGGCAGCACGACGATAGTCTTCATTTAGGATTCTCCCAAAAGCGCTCGGTATATCTTAAAGTAATTTTCAAAGATGTCTTCCGATGTATAGTCCGGCAGACGAAAAGCGGACGATTCGACCGACCGGCGCGCGGCGGCGGGGTCTCTTTCTATTTCAAGAATTTTGTGCGCCAGAGCGACGGCATCGGCCGCTGCGACGATAAAATCTCCGTCGAGAAAACCGTCGAGGGCGCAGGCGTCCGTGGCCACCACGGGCACGCCCGCGGCGACGGCCTCAAGAGCCACATTCGGAAAGCCCTCCCACAAAGAAGGTATCGCCACGAGATTGGCCGACGAGATTATGTCCGACGGATCGCGGCTCTCGCCCGCGAGTATCACGCGGCCGGAAAGCCCCGCCGAGATTATTTTTCCGTCGAGACGGCGCTTAAGTTCTCCATCGCCGACTATAACGACTCTGATCCTCGGAATATCGTCTTTGATGAGGCTCACCGCGTCCACAAGATATTCGAAACCCTTTTGGCGCGATAGCCGTCCGACGGCGGCAACGACAAAATCGCCGTCGGAAAAACCGAAGCGACGACGCGAGGAGCGGTCACGGGAGCAAGCGTTCTTTGTCCCGACATAGTTGCGTATCAGCTTTATTTTTTCCGCTGGAAGGCCTTCGGTGGAGCGCGCGAATTCGAGGAGATTATCGGAGTTCACGGTCATTTCGTCAACGAGAAAGCCCGTAAACCTCGAAACGGCGAGCGCGGCTTTCTTCTCTCTCTCCATAACTCGCACCGACGAAATATTTTTCGCGCGAGTCAGGCGGGCGGCGAAACGTCCGAGTATGTTCGCCTGAAAGAGAAACGAATGAATTATGTCGGCGGAAACTCTCTCGGCCGCTCCGACGAGACCGGCGAAAGCCGACGGCAACGTCAGCGCGGCGCGCGGCCATCCGTCGGCGAGGCCAAGCGTCTCGGTCTCTATGCCGGCGGCGCGGAATCTTTCCTCGTAAATGCCCCCATCCTTCAGGGCGACGGCGGCAACCTTGAAACCGCCGCTATCCCGGGCGCGCGCCGCCAACTCAAGCATGTTCTTCTGCGCGCCGCCGTGACCGAAAGATGTTATGACGTATAGTATCGAGGGGCGCGGGCTCACTTGCCGTCACCCGTCCGCGGGATTTTCCGCGCGACGATTTCCATCGAATCGCGCGTATTGATATAAACGAACTTTTCCGAGATATCTGCGGCTTTTATTATCTTTCTGACGACTTTATAAAACAGAGGATTGTAATTTTTGAGTCGGTCCGCCCAGTAACCGTAGGAAAAAATCCTACCGAACGAGCGCGCCATCACTATCTCGAATCCGTGAGCCGCCAACAACGCCGACAACGTCGGCACGGAAAAATAATAAAGATGCGCCGGACGAAGCCCCCACCATTTGCCCACCAGAACCCGGGCGCTGAAACTTTCGATGTTGGGCGTTACAAGATAAATATAGCCGGAAGGCTTCAGGACTCCGGCGACTTTCTCAATAGCCGCCGACGGGTCGCACAAATGCTCAATGACGTCTATCATCGTTACCGCGTCGAACGACTCCGGCGCGAAATCCGTCTTTTGGAAATCCCCGCAACTAACGTCGAGGCCGAACTTTTCGCGCGCGAAAAGCGCGGCCCATTCCGACGGCTCCACGCCCGTCGCGTCGAAATCGCTCCGCGCGACGTTAAGAAAAAATCCAGTGGCGCAGCCTATGTCGAGCAGTTTTCCGCCTTTCACGAATTTGCGGATAGTGGCGAGGCTCAAAAAAGCATTTATGCCGCGGCTGGCATCTTCGCGCGTATAGTCGGGGTCAACCGCGGCGCAATAGCTCGCGACAAGATTCTCCGTCGGAGGACGCGGATTCGTGAACACCAGAGCGCAGGACGGGCATTTTACTATCCTGCCGTAACGCCCGTATCTGTCGGTGGAAGCCAGATAGTCGGCCATTTCGCCGGGCGCGCCCGATGGCGCGGGCGAATCATATTTTACTTTGAAATCTGAGCCGCCGCAAAGATTACATTTTACCGTCTCAAGAATTCCGGCGGGCGGCGGGTTCTTATGTGGTGTCATAAATTATTCAGACGAGCGGCCATATAAATACTCAAGCGGGCGCGTCAGTATATTTTGTAAATCTTCACTCTGAAATTGAGCGGAGACACGAAATTTTCCGGAGCGAACTCTTTGAGCAGAACAAGCGAGGAGTCGAATTTTTTTTCCTCCTCGGTGGGGCGTTCCGGCGGCACGAGAACCAGATAGCGGAAGCCCTGTTTTTTAAGTTTAGCGGCCGTGGCCCCCTCGATGTTCACGTTGAGTTCGACGCTCTGGGAATATTCTATCGCGCCGCGAGGGCCTATGATAGACCGCTCGATGTTATACCACTCGTATTCCTTGCCTCGATGCGCGTCTAATTGGAGTTTGAAATAATCTTTCTTCAGATGATTGAGACGCAAGGCATCTTCGTACTGTTTTTTAAGAAGCCCCTTGGTTCTGGCGAGCATAGGCCCGCGGTTATCAATGAGCATCTTGCTGCCTTCGGGGATATTGTCTTCTATCCATTTTTTAGCAATGACTCTTACATCCGGACGGGTGAACCAATAATTTTTGACGGAAGCCCTTGCCATCGGCTCCGCGATGAGCGCCGCAAAAACTCCGATGAAAACAATTCTACCTGCCTTGTTACTCCTCGACACGCGCCATATTCCGTCGGCGGCGTAACCGCCGAGAGATACGAGAAACGGCAACGCCGGAATGAAATAATGCCACTGCTGAATACTGAGCGTAGCGCACATAGCGTAAACCATTATGACCGCGGCGGCTGCCAAAATCATTTCTTTCTTTCGGGATACAAAAGCCGCAAGGCCGCCAGCGACGCAAAGGACGCCTAGAAACGGATAGCGCCCGCCCATATAAAAAATCACTCTGATATAATTAATGGCCGCGCCGCCTCCGCCGAATTCTTCGTCGAGAGCGGTGAACGTCAGAATGGTCACTATGTCCCGACGGAAAGTTGCGAAATCCAGCACGGAGTACGGATTGCCCAGAACGAATCCTCCGACGACGCAGACGACGAACAAAAGCAGTTTTGGGTCAAACAGAGATTTTCGCAGGTCTTGCCGGAGAGCGCCACTCCCGTGTTCTCTCATACGCAGAAACGACGCGAGGATGACGAGAGGCGCAAGAACCGCGGCGTTATACTTGGCGGCGGCGGTAAGTCCCAGCGCAAGTCCGGCGAGAGCGTATCTTGATGTCCTGCCATCTTTGTATATGTCGAGAATTAAACCAAAGAAAATCGCCGAGCCCAGAAACATCATCATATCGCTTTTTATTATGTGGGCGCTGTCCGGAAATCTCGGGAAGGCAAGCAATATCAGCGCGGAAAACAGGCCCGCTTCGAGCGAAAGTGTTTTTTTCATTCTGTAATAGAGTGTCATAACCGTCGCGACGGCGAAGAAGGCCACGAGGCCTCTGCCCAGCAAATATACGGCGGTTGGGTCGTTGATGTATGCGTGCGCGAACTCCGTCGTCGTCGAAAAAATACCGGCGGCATGGCAGACGGCATAGTACACCCCATAGACGAAAAAAAGCGCGTACATCATCAGTGGCGGGTATAAAAAATAGTGCGGGTTCAGGTCGCCGTTCCCGAATCTCAACGCCCTCTTGACGAAGGTTTGCTCGTCGTCGTGCGCGAGATGAGGGAGCCCGTAGTTTAACCCCCAAAAGCAAAGAAAAACGGCCAGGGCGACTAAAAACAGCGCGATATATTTTTGTTTTTTTTCGTTCATCACAATCGCTTAATGCGCGCGAGGCGAGCGTTACCGACGGGACAGGGCATTTATGATTGTCCGCCGGTTTTCCTGCGCCCAGACGATGACTTTTTCAAGGCCTTTGTCAACGCCGAAGCGCGGGCGCCAGCCGAGAAGGCGCTCGGCTTTGGAATTATCGGATATGAATACCTTCTGGTCGCCGTGGCGCCAATCGGAATACTTTGCGTCTATTGAAATTTTGAGTTTTCTCCCGAGCAATTTTACGAAACCGTTTATCGAAATCGCGTTGGACGCGCCGCCGCCGGCGTTGAATATCTCGCCGGAAACCTTGTTTATATTGCGATACGCCAGACGGTAAAGTCTTATCAGGTCATCCACATAAAGCGCGTCTCTGACCTGAAAGCCGTCGCCGTAAATTGTAATCCTGCCGCCGGTCAGGGCCTTTATCGCGAAGTGGGCTATCCATCCCTGGTCCTCGACGCCGAACTGATTGATTCCGTAAATGCACGACTGCCTGAAAACCACCGTCTTCATCTCATAAATTCGCGCGTAATCGCGCACATACTGGTCGGCTGCGCCTTTGGAACAGCCGTAAGGCGAGTGAAAATCGGCCGGGTAACTTTCGCCTATCCCGTCGGGAAAACGCGGCGACGCCCATCCCGATGCGCGCCGCACAAACTTCTCGTTTTCCATGCCGCCGTAGACCTTGTTTGTCGAGGCGAAAAAAATCGGGGTCTTCATTTTAAGCAACCGCGCGGCCTCAAGAACGTTCAGCGTTCCCATGGCGTTCGTCTCAAAATCTTCGCGCGGATTTTCGACGGAAGACGTAACGGCGACCTGCGCGGCGAAATGATACAGCAATGACGTCCGTCGGTGGGCCGCGAATATCTTTTTAACCGAATTATAATCGCGCACGTCGCCGCGCTCAAAAGTTACGCCGCGGACGGCGCGAAGAAGTTTTGCGTTTATCTCGGAGCCGCGGCGCGAAAGATTGTCCATCACGACGACATCGTCCCCCGCGCGCGCATGCGCCAAGGCGGTATTTACTCCGATGAATCCGGCGCCGCCGGTTATTATAACTTTCATAATATCGCCTCTTTGGATTATGGGACTAAAATTATAAACGCGTCAGGCCAGACCTTTTTCTTTGAGTTCCCTGGCGGCAAGCGCGTATTTGTCCATGGCTTTTTCGCCGTACGCCCACGCGCACAAAAGCCTCATACCCGAAGCGAAATCCGTCGAGGGCTTAAAGCCCAGCGCCCGCCGCGCCTTGGATATGTCCGCGAAACAATGACGGACATCACCCTTGCGATAACGGCCGGTAACGTCGGGACGAATATCTTTGCCGTATATTCCGGCTATTATATCGGCCACGGCCTTTATGGCGACGGGACGTCCCGCGCCGAGGTTAAAGACCTCGTAGTCGGCGGATTTTTTATTCATCGCCAGTATAAGCCCTTTGACTATGTCTCCGACGTAAATGAAGTCGCGCGACTGCAAGCCGTCCTCGTAAATCACGGGGCGGTTGGCGTTTTTTATCCTCGACATAAATATCGCGGCAACACCGGTGTAGGGATTTGAAAGCGATTGTCTCGGGCCGTAAACATTGAAGAATCTCATAACCGTCGTCGGTATTTTATAAGTTCGCCCTATAACCAGCGACATTTCTTCCTGCGCCTTTTTCGTAAGCGCGTAGATGGAGTTACAGTCCAATGGAGTGGTCTCGGGCGTCGGCAAGCCATTAAGTTCAGCGCCGCACCGAGGGCATAGCGGCTCCCACCGTCCGGATTTCATGAGTTTTTCGGCGCGGAGGTCGGGCTTCAGCCGTCCGCATTTTTTACAAGCATAAAGACCCTCGCCGTAACTCGACATCGAACCGGCCACGAGCAGTTTTTTCGGACGATGGCCGGAATTGACTATGATATCCAGAAGATTCGCGGTGCCGCCTATGTTGACATCGCTGTATTCTTTTATCTCATACTGCGACTGTCCTACGCCCACTTTGGCGGCGAGATGAAACACTATGTCGGCGGACTCCAGCGCCTTCTTTAACTTCGCGTAGTCGAGCACATCTCCGCGCACGAACCGCGCTTTTTTATTGAGGTACGCCGGATGTTTCGAGCCGGGATGCACCTGCGGGTCGAGATTATCATAAATGACGACTTCATGAGCGCGTCCGACGAGAGCGTCGGCAAGGTGCGAACCGATAAAACCCGCGCCGCCGGTTATCAATATCTTCATTTTTTATCTCCCTTCACGGCGAATTGCGATTTTTCTATCTTGTAAATCTTCAATGCGCGGCCCGTGCCTTCGAGGCTGAGGCCGGCGGGGGTCGGCACAGACAAAACTTCCCTGAAACCTTTCATTTTCTTGGAACCCGAGTAAAGTCCTGAGAAAACAAACGGATACCTCGACGGAATCTCGCCGTAAAGAACGAGATACTCGCATCCGTATTTATTGATGACCTCGCCGACCGTATCGAGCGGCTCGTTCGTGGGTATCTGCACGGTTTTGAGTTCCGGCCTGAAGTAATTGAACACGAACGGCGAATGAAGCATCATCACCGGATTGCCTTGCCGCGCGGCGAAGTCTCCGACGAAGCGGGCAAGTTTGGCGACGGCATCGCGTCGTGAAACGTCCCTTTTATTCTTTACGTGCGAGCGCACGGCATCGGCGGAGTAAAAGAGCAAAATGGCCGAGGCGGAGATAATGCCGAACAATCTTTTTTTTCTATCGTCGGAAAAGAAACCCGCGCCAAAACATCCGGCGACGGCGAGAATTATCCAAAACGGAAGCAGAACTTCGGCGCCGTACCATCCCCAGTCCTGGGAATGCGCGTTGAAAAAACCGAAAAACAGGTATGTCGAAACAAAGTATGCCGCGACCGGATAAAGCAATCTTTTGTCGCGTAGAGCTTTTATGCCGGGGAGAATAAAAAGAGCCAACGGAAACCCGACGTAAAGCATGCCGCGCGCCAATTTATACTGGAAAGATTGTATTTTCGAGACCACTATCTGTCCCGCGCCGATTTTGAAATACTCCTTCATGAAATTGACGAGGCCCGGTTCGGGATTATACCGCCACATATCGTAATAGTCGCGGCCGAACATCATATTTTGTCTCGACGATGCCGCGGCCGCGCCGAATATAGAGTAATTGCGTATCTCCCAGAAAATGAAAGCCGCGGCGATTATGGCCGCTCCCGCCGCGAAATATCGGAACCTGTCGTCGGAAAATATGGACTTGCGAGAAGGCGATGTCGCTGGAAAAGCCCACGCAGAGCGGACTGAAACGATGTATACCGCTGCCATAGATACAAAGGTGAAGAGACCTTCATTACGAGTGAGGTAAGAAAGCGCGCCGAAGATGCCGGCGAGAATGAAATTAGCGCGTGGCGCGTCAAAAGAACGGTAGGCATACCAGATAAAAAACGCCGTAAAAAAAGTCGCAAAGCCCCCCGCCGCGCCGCCCGCCGCGCGCGCGTCCATAGCGGCC
>JASEHK010000005.1 GCA_030018875.1 Endomicrobiia bacterium
ATCAGATATTTCTGGAGCCGGAGGGGTTCGATACCGACGAGTATTACGCCAACGGAATTTTTACCAGTATGCCCGAGGATGTTCAGGAGGACATCGTGCGCGCCATGCCGGGATGCGAGCGCGCCGAGATAATCCGCTACGGCTACGCCGTCGAATACGACTACTTCGACCCCACGCAACTTAAAAGCACTCTTGAGACCAAGTCCGTCGAGAATCTTTATCTGGCCGGCCAGGTCAACGGCACCACGGGTTACGAAGAGGCCGCTGCGCTGGGGCTTATGGCGGGCATTAACGCCGCCCTCAAACTTCAAAACAAAGAGTCATTTGTCCTCGGCAGACACGAGGCGTACATAGGCGTTCTTATAGACGACCTCGTCACAAAAGGCGTTACGGAGCCCTACCGGCTTTTCACCTCTCGCGCCGAATACCGGCTTTCGCTCAGATGGGACAACGCGGATTTGAGGCTGATGCCTTACGCTTTCGATTTCGGGTTTTTCGACGATGAGACGCGCCGGAACTTTGAATTGTACAAGTCGGCTGTGGGTAATACCGCCGCGTCTCTGATAAGCAAGAAGGGCGGCTCACCCGATATTTCCGCCGACGCCGCGGCCGAGATGTCGGACTATGCGCCGTCGGGCGATTCCCCGTGGACGCGCCGTCGCGCGGCGTATCAGATAGCCACGACGGTAAAATATGACGGATACATACGCCGCCAGAGTCTCGACGTGGAGCGGTTGAAGAGGCTCGACGGCAAAAAAATCCCGGACGATTTTGATTACGGCTCTCTCATGGGCGTTCTCAACGAGACAAGAGAGAAACTCATAAAAATCAGACCCGCGACGCTGGGTCAGGCCATGAGGATATCGGGGATAACTCCGACGGACGCGGCTGTTCTTCACATCCACATAGAAAAGAAATTGCGCGGCGGGCGCATAGAAAAAAAGTCGTGCGGCGGGCAGATAGAAAAAATATCGCGCAGTGCGCCGGGCGCATCAGGGCATTTGTCCGCGCCGACGGGGCGCAAATGAAATATCTCGAAGATTTTTTGAGAAAACATCTGCCCGCCCCGTCGCTTGGCGATGCGCTTGAAAAATTCCGCATTTTGCGCGAGGTCCTCAAAAAAAGAAACGAAATAATGAATCTCACCGCCGTTTCCGACGACGAAGGCATCGAGATACGGCATTTTATGGATTCGCTCGCCGCTCTCGACGTCGGAGTAAAAGGCTCCGATTCTCTTATGGATATCGGTTCGGGGGGAGGTTTTCCGGCGCTGCCTCTTAAAATAGTTCTGAGCCAATTAGGGCTCGCGGTCGTCGAGGCGACGTTCAAAAAAGCGGCTTTTATAGAAGACACAGTCCGCGCGCTCGGTCTGGACGGTGTTAAGGTTTACGGTTCCAGAAGCGAAGAATTGCCCCAGACGCTGCTCGGTTCGTTCGATTGGGTGTGCGCTCGAGCTCTATCAAAGCCACCCGCCGCCGTAGAACTGATGCTCCCGTGGGCGAAGGTCTCGGGACATTGTCTTCTTTACGCGGCCTCGTCGGTGAAACCCGATGATATCGCCGCCGTCTGCGCTGCTCTCGGCGGAGAAATTTCGTCGGTGATGGATTATAAACTGCCGCGTTCCGCGTCTGACCCGTCGCCGGAAGAGGTTGTCAGAAAAATCATAGTCGTGAAAAAAATGCGCGTTACTCCGCCCGGCTATCCGCGACGAGCGGGGCTTGCCGCGAAAAACCCGATAGTTTGAGTCAATCGGAAGACCCCGTTATTTGTTATTCTGACCCCGCCAAGGCGGGGGAAGAATCTCATATTCCGACGACAAACGGGACATTTCACGGAGCATGCCCCGAGCCAAAGACGAGACCCTTCCCCCGACGTTACGTCGGGATCAGGGCGACAGAAGCGAAGGGTTCGGGGTGACATTTTGGACACTTTTTCAATTGGCTCGTACTTAATTAGTTTCGTATAAATAAAATCTCATTTTTTAGTGTGTGAACGTTTTTTTGTAGAATATCCCATTATGAACGATAAATGGCTTCTTGAGTTTTTTAAGGCCTTTCGGCTCTGCGTGACGACCCTGCGCATTTATCCCATCAACAATTCCAGCGCAATAAACGCGCTTGATACCGTCGAAAACTTACTCGACGAGCACCTTTCCAAAAACGATTCTCTCACGTTCACCGAGCTTTCGGGCAGGGCGGGAGTCGTTGGATTCGAGAATGTCTCGCAGGACGCCAAATCCCTGTCCGAGGAGCTTGGCAAGAACTTCGCGCGCTGCCGCGTCTCGTCGGTAACTATCAAAAAGGGATATACCCGCGAAGAACTCGTCTATATCGTGCAAAACTTAAGCAAATACTTTCGCGAGGACTGGCAGGCCGACGCCCTCGCTCGCGGCTTCGGGCATCTCGGTTTCAATCAGGTCAAATATGTGGCCGTGACCGACGAGCAGGCCGTGGTGGATAAAATATCGTCGTTGGTGGGTGAAGCAGGCTCCGATGTCGCCGGAATATTGTCGCTCTTGAAGGAAGTTTACGACGATATGGACGGCCTGAGCGCGGCTTCGCGCCCGTCGGTAACGACTAAACTCGCATTAGAACTCTCGAAGCAGGAGCCGGAGGTTTTAAGAGAGATATTCGAGCGCGAACTGCCGCCCAAGATAGAAGCCAGCGGCATCAAGGAGAAGCTTCTCGCCGCGTTGACCAAGGATAAAATCACCGAGGTTTATCAGCAGATAACCAAATGGTACGGCGACATAAAATCGTCGGGGATTTCGGATTTCGAAGCCGTCGCGCAGCTCGACCGGCTCAAAAAATTTCTTGCCAAGATGCTCGAGTGTTCGGCCTCCCGCGAACTTCCGTTCAAACTTTACGAGGACCTTTTCAATCTCGGCCTGATAGAAAATATTCCTGATTGGGCAGGCGGAAAATCTTTGCCGGACAATCTCGTAGAGCAACTTGAAATACTCAAAAATATCGGCGCGGAAGAATTAGTATCGTCGGTATGGGCCGAAAAACTCCCCGAACTCACCGAGAAACTCGTTTCCGCGCAGATGCGCGAGGATATAATCAAACTCATCCTCAAAATAACGGCCAACCACAAAAATCCCGACGTCGCCGTGAGGCAAAAGGCCGCTTCGGCGCTGGCCGCGTCCATAAAAGTTCTCAAAGCGCGCGGCTATGAAAATCTCCTGTCCGTAAGCGAGCACTTATTCGCCGAGTGGTTGGAGTCGGAAAGCTCTCGCGAAGTTTACGAGGCCCTTGCCGATATTCTCTTCGACAGAATAGTCAACCGCATACTGAATTCCGAGTTCGAACATGCGCAGAACCATTACGAGCTTTTTGGCAAGCTCGCGTCGGAACTCAACCGCGACGAAAACAAAAGGACTTATCTGGCCGGATTTATCTTGCGGCGGACACCCAAGATAGTGCCCATACTCCTCAACGACGTTAAATCCGCCGACGAGGTGCGTAAAAAAGAAGCCTTCGAATTTTTGTCTAAAATCGGCGATGGGGCTCTCGATCCCCTCGTTAAAATAATAAAAGAAGTCGCCGACGCCCACATCCGTATGCTTGCCGCCGGAATACTCAAAAACATGGGCAGTCCGGCGATAGTCAGAATAAAAGAAGAGCTCAATCTTGGCTTGACGAAAGATGAGATACACAGATTTCTCGAAGTCCTCAAATTTGTCGGCGATGGCAGTTTCTTCGACGAGGTCAGGCAACTCATGCGCTATCCTGACCGCGATATCAAACAGGAGATACTCAGATACGCAAGCCACATTGATATGGCGGACGTTGATAAGTTTCTGATGGAAAGTTTCAAGGATGAGGAAGTCGCGCGCATGGCGGTAAAACTTGCCGCCGCCCGTCGCTCCGCCGAAGTCATTCCGTCTTTGATACAGTTGATGACCTCGGCGCGCGACTGGGAATTGAAAGAAGAAATAGCCATAGCGATGGGCGAGATGGCCGACAAAAAGTTCGAGAAACCTGTTATAGAAATGCTTTCGTCATCGAGGGGCATTTTCCGCGCTATGAGCATCGAGCAGGAGCGCGCCCGCCTTCGCGCGGCTTATGTATTGAGACGATTCGGCGGCTCGCAGGAAGTTTTGAAGGCGCTTAAGAAAGCCGCCCGCGACAAGTCTCACGCCGTGGCGGTCACTGCCGCGGAGTCGCTGAAAATTTTGGAGTCGGCTCCGGCGATCTTATCGAAACAAGGAACGAACACATGAAAGTCTCCGACGTAAAAATCAAAGACAAATACGCCTGCGGCATAGAGATAGCGCTCAATAATGCCGCTTTCATCATCATCACTGCGCCCAAGGGATATGTCGCCTGCGGATACTGGAATATGGCCGCCGCCGAAAAGTTCGGCGACGCGGCCTGTATCGTGCGCGGCGTGAAAAATCTCGACGATGCGCTGGCCGCCAAAATCATCGCCACCACCCCCGCCGCCCGCCGTCTGGGAATAAAGACCTCGATGGTCTGCCGCAAAGCCCTGGAAAAACTCTTTTGAAAAATCCCCGCAAACCGGCTCCTCGCCGTTCGACATATTCGATGCCCACGGCTGATAGAACTCTGATACTCGAAGCGGAAAAAATGACTGCTGGCGGACGATGTCTCGCCCGATGCGAGGGCAAGGTGTTTTTTATAGAAGGCGCCATCCCCGGCGAAAGAGTCGCCGCCGCCGTTACCTTCGAGAATAAAAATTACGGTGAAGCGTCGGCGGTGTCGCTGGAAACGCCGTCGCCGTCACGAATAACTCCGCCCTGCCCGCTGCATTTTGGTATCGCGGAAACCTCTGATGACGCGAGCGCGTCGTCCCGAATTTTTTGCGGCGGATGCGACTGGCAGCATATCGAATACTCCCGTCAACTTGAGCTGAAAAAACAAATCGTCGCGGACGCTCTCGAACGCACGGCCAAAATACATCTTGCGCCGGAGGACTGCGTAATAGAGCCGTCGAGCGCCACTTTTCGTTATCGCAATAAGGCTCAGGCGCCGTTTATCAATATCAACGCCATAGGCGAGCGCTCGGGAAGCGCGGATTCCGTCGCGGCGTTGCGCGCCGGATTTTTCGCGCGTGGCTCTCATGAAATCGTGTCCGCATCCGACTGTCCGTTGCAGCCCGCGGCGGTTTTCGATATCGTCAATTTCGTAAAAGAGGCCGCGCCCCGCTTGGGCATTCGGGCGTACGACGAGGATTCCGGACGCGGGTCGCTGAGACATCTTTATGTGCGCATCGTCGCCGGAGGCGATGAAGCAATGGTCGGCTTTGTCGTCAATCCGGCCGATACCCGGATAGATGCGTACAAAACTCTCTCGGGGTATCTTGTCGCGGCTTTTCCATTCTTGCGCGGAGTTCTTATGAACGAAAATCAAGCGCGCACCAACGTGATATTCGGCCGGCGATGGCTGACGCTCGCGGGACGCAATTATGTGACCGAGGTTTTTTCCGACGGTACGCGCTTCAGGCTGACGGAGGGGGCGTTCTTTCAGGTCAACACTCCCCTGGCCGAAAGTCTTTATCGCCACGCCGCCGCCGCGCTCTCATCGTCGCCGAAACTCTTGGACCTTTACGGCGGAGTGGGCGGGTTTGCGCTCGCCGCCGCGCGCCTGCCGGGCGTCCGCGAGATAATTTCCGTCGAAGAAAGCGAGACAGCCGTCAACGACGCTCTGGTAAACGCCCGCTTAAACTTAGCTGAAAACATCACGTTTTACGCCCTTGCCGTCGAGAAATTTCTGTCGCGTGCTCCTCGCGCGGCGCGCGGCGCCTCTGTCATCGCCGACCCTCCGCGTTCCGGGTTAAGCCGTGAGGCCCTCGACGGAATCGTGGCTCTGTCTGCGCCGGAAATAGTTTACGTGTCGTGCGATCCCGCAACATTCGCCCGCGACGCGGGCATACTTTCGGCGAAAGGCTATGCGCTCTCTTCATTGCGAATGTTCGATATGTTTCCTCAGACGCATCACGTCGAGACCGCCGCGACCTTTCGTCTCAAATCCCGCCATTTTTGATATAATCTTCAACTTATGGACTACGCAAAAACTCTAAATCTGCCCAAGACCTCTTTTTCTATGAAGGGCAATCTCCCCGTCAAAGAGCCCCAACTGTTGAAGTTATGGGAGACCACCCTGCCTCGCCTGTCCGCGAGGAAGTCGTCGTCGGCAAGATTCATTCTCCACGACGGCCCTCCTTACGCGAACGGCCACATACACATCGGCACGGCTCTCAATAAAATACTCAAAGACATCGTAGTCAGGCACAAGTCATTATCGAGTTTTGAGGCGCCGTTCGTGCCCGGATGGGATTGCCACGGACTTCCGATAGAGCAGCACGTCTTGAAGGAATCGGGCGCGGCCGCTAAAAAATCATCGGATCCGGCATCTTTCAGAAAGCAGGCCGCGGCCTTCGCTATGAAGTATGTCGGCGTTCAGAAGGAAGAATTTAAGAGGTTGGGAGTTTTCGCCGAATGGGACAATCCTTATCTGACATTGGCGCCGTATTACGAGGCCGCCATAATAGAGACCTTCGCCGCGCTCGTCGAGAAAAACCTCATTTATAGAAAGAAAAAGCCCGTATATTGGTGCCCGACCTGCCGCACGGCTTTGGCCGACGCCGAGGTCGAATACGCCGACCATTCGTCACATTCGATTTACGTGAAGTTCCGACTCGAATCTCTGCGCGCCGATGCCGTCTCATGCGGCGACGAGCGCTTTGCCGCGGGCGGCGCTTTTGCCGTCATATGGACGACGACTCCATGGACGCTTCCGGCCAACGCGGCTTTGGCTTTTAATCCGTCGGAGAAATACTCGGCAATAAGACTTGCTTCAGCCGATGGGGCGGGCAGGTTTTCCGACGAGACATTGATAGTCGCTTCGCGGCTCAAAGATGTTTTTTTGAATAAAATCGGCGCGAAGTCCGGCCAAACCATCGCCGAGTGCGACGGTAAAGCATTTGAGGGCGCAGTATTCGTCAATCCCTTAAACTCCAATCGCTCCGTCGGCGCGCTGGCCGATTTCGTAAGCATGGAAGACGGAACCGGCATCGTCCACATCGCTCCCGGACACGGCGCCGAGGACTTCCTTGTCGGCCGCAAATACGATCTTGCCACGCTTTCGCCGGTGGACGACGCGGGGGTTTTTACCGATGAGGCCGGGGAGTTCGCGGGGCATAAGGTTTTTGAGGCCGACCGACTTATCGTCGAGAATCTTAAAGTTTCGGGCGATATAATTTTTGACGGCAAGATGACCCATTCTTATCCGCATTGCTGGCGCTGCAAGCGTCCTATCATATTCCGCGCGACGGAACAGTGGTTTCTCGACGTCAATTCCTCCGGGCTTAAGGATAAACTGCTTGAAGCGATAGAAAATGTCGAGTGGTTTCCCGCGTACGGAAAAAATAGAATCTCGTCCATGGTGGCCCAGCGCCCCGACTGGTGTCTTTCGCGTCAGCGACTATGGGGAACTCCGATACCGGTCTTTTACTGCAAGGCCTGCGGCGAGCATGTGCTTGATTCAAATATAATCCGCGCGCTGGCCGAAATCTTCCGTCGGAACGGCTCCGATGTCTGGTACGAAAAAAGCGCCGCCGAGATTCTCTCTCTCTGCGGACGCGACGGCGCGTCCTGTCCGAAGTGTTCGGGAAAAGACTTCCTGAAAGAAACCGATATTTTTGACGTGTGGTTCGACTCGGGCGTATCGAGTTTCGCCGTGCTTGATTCGCGCAACTTCGAGGGGATGTCGTCTCCCGCCGATCTGTATCTTGAAGGCTCGGACCAACACAGAGGATGGTTTCAGACCTCTCTGATTCTGTCGGTGGCGCTTCGAGGCCGAGCCCCGTATAAAAAAGTCCTGACCCACGGTTTTGTGGTGGACGGCGCAGGCAAAAAAATGTCGAAGTCGGTCGGCAATGTCGTCGCTCCGGAAGAGATAATCAAAAAATACGGAGCCGACATTCTTCGCCTGTGGGTGGCCGCGTCCGACTATAGCGAAGACATAAGAATATCGCCGGAAATTATGGCGGGCCTCGCCGAGGTCTATAGAAAAATCAGGAACACTCTGCGCTATATACTGGGCAATATATCCGATATGACTCCGTCGTCAAAAATAGATTACGCTACCCGCCGCGCGCTGTTGAAATCGGGGAAATGTGTCGCTGTGGATGAATATATTTTCAGCCGCCTGTCGGCGACCGTGTCGCTTTGCGAAAAGGCCTATGAGGAGTATCAATTCCACAAGGTCGTGTATTATCTCAACAACTTTTGCGTGAATGATTTAAGTTCATTTTATTTCGACATACTCAAAGACAGGCTCTACACTTTCGCGGCGGGTTCGACCGAGCGCCGCTCGGCGCAATCTACGCTGGAAGACATTTTCCTCGGGCTCATAAAATACTCCGCGCCGATATTGCCTTTCACCGCCGAGGATGCCTGGCAGAACTACGCCGCCGACAGGCGCGACAAAAATCTCGAAGTCGCATCAAGCGTTTTCGCATACGAGTTCCCTGAGTTTCTTTCGCGGTTGGGGACAGGCGAAGGACGCCTCGCCGCGATTCGCGCCGCCGACGACACTAATATCCCCCAAAACTTTATGGCCGACTGGGAATATATCCTCGAAACCCGCGCCGCCGTCAATGCCGAAATAGAAAAACTTCGCGCGGCGGGTGTCGTGGGCGGGTCCCTCGAATGCGAGGTCTCGGTCTCGCCGAAAGATTCCGCCGCCAAGTCCGCCCTGGAAAAATATTCGGCGGAATTGCCCGCCGTCTTCATAGTCTCGGCCGTCACGGTCGGCGAGATTTCCGCCGACGGGGTTATCGCGGTCTCGGCCGTCAAATCCAATAAAAAAAAATGCCCGCGCTGTTGGCGGCATTGCGCCGACGTCAATCTAAATCCCGAAGGTTTCGACATATGTTCGAGGTGTTATGACGTCGTAAAATCCCCGCCCCTCGACAAAACAAATAATCCGGACGGCATAAAATGAGACGTCTCGCGGTTATAGGCGCGGCCATAGTCGCCATTGACAGAATCACAAAGATCGTCGTAAGAGGCGCGATGATATACGGCGAGTCCGTCAAGATATTCGATTTTTTCAGGATAACGTATGTGGAAAATACGGGCGCCGCGTGGGGTTTTTTTGCCGGCGGACAATACAGCAATTATGTTTTTCTCGTCGTCAATCTGGCGGCCATTGCCTACCTGATATTCAATTACGGGAAGTTCGCCGTTGACAAATATTCATCTTTGGCCTGGGCGCTTGTTACAGCCGGAGCGCTGGGCAACATAGGCGACCGGATATTCGTGGGCGCCGTCGTGGATTTTTTCGACGTAAGGATTTTCGGTTATAACTTTCCGGTATTCAACATAGCCGACTCATCCCTGACCCTCGGCGGTTTTTTGCTGGCTTTTTCGCTTATAAAAAACGCGACCGTATTGCGCCGAACCGAGCAGCAAAGGTAATTTATGTATCCCACGGTTTTCAGGATAGGTTTTTTTTCGATAAAAACTTACGGCATTTTTCTGGCCGCCGCCTTTTTTCTGGGTATGCGCCTCGCCGTTAAAAAAACCTCCCGACTCGGCATATCGGAAGACGACGTCGGCAAGTTATTTTTGTGGATTATTGTCTCCGGCCTTGTCGGCGCCAGAATACTTTACGTTTTTACTGAGGGGCGATTAGAACTGTCCTCTCCGCTTTCCGCCTTCAGAATCTGGGAGGGGGGGCTTCATTATTACGGAGGTTTTGCCGGAGCGGTGGCGGCCGTCGTTCTGTTCTCCCTGAGACACAAAGGATTCGATATCTGGAAGTTCGCCGATGCCGCCTCTGCGTCCTTGGCAATGGGGCTTGCCGTCGGGAAAATAGGATGTTTTTTCGCCGGCTGCTGTTTCGGCAGGGAATGCTCCCTGCCGTGGGCAGTCGTGTTTACGCGCCCCGATTCCATGGGCATCAGAGGTTTGCCCCTTCATCCGACGCAGATTTACGAGGCCGCGGTTTATTTTGTGATTTTCGGCATTTCGGAGTTTCTCTACAGGGCGCTTGAACGCGATACCGACGGAGAATTGTTCTGGTTCACGGTCTTTCTGCTCTCTTTTGCGAGATTTCATCTTGAGTTCATGAGATGGGAAGATTCGCTTTTTCTCGGGCTTTCTTCCGGAGGCATTGCATCCGCGATCACGGCCGCGACAGCGCTTGCGTGTATGACTGCCCGACGCCTCCGTTCGCGCGCGTCCCGTGACAATATGGACCCGCGCGCCATTAGCGGAGCCGCCGACAAATGATTTCGGATAATCCCCCTGTTGTTAAAAACGTTGTCGTCCGCCCGTGTCCCGGCGTGAAATATACGCGCATAGACGCATTTCTGGCCGATGAGTTTCCCGAATTGTCCAGAAGTTATTTTCAGAAACTTATAGAGGCCGGCAAGGTCTTTATTGACGGCGCGCCCTGCGAAAATAAATCGCGCCTCTTCGGCGGCGAAACGGTGTCGTGTTCCCTCTCACCCGAAAAAAACGGCGTAAGACCCGAGAATATATCTCTCGACGTAATACATGAGGACGGCGACATTATAGTGGTCAACAAGCCCGCCGGTCTCGTGGTTCATCCGGCTTGCGGGCATCCCGACGGCACTTTCGCCAACGCTCTGTCGGGCCGCTCAGAGATGAGCGGCGAATCGTGGCGACCCTATTTGGTTCATCGTCTGGACAAGGAAACGACCGGCGTGATAGTGGCCGCCAAAAACGAGAGCGCCAAGATAAATCTTTCGAATCAGTTTAAAAACCGCACCGTGGACAAGACTTATGTCGCGGTGGTGAAGGGAGAGACCGATTTCAGGAAAGCCGTTATAGACGCTCCGTTGGGCAGAAGCGCGTCGAACCGTTTTATGATAGAGGTCGGCGCCGGCGCCCGCAAGGAATCTCTGACGGAAATTGAGCGCTTCGCGCGTTCGTCCGGCGTCAGCGTGTTTCTCGTCAAACCTAAAACCGGAAGGACGCACCAAATACGGGCGCATTTCTCGTACATCGGACATCCTATTCTCGGCGACGCGCTTTACGGAGGCGCGGCCGAAGGTGTATCGAGGCCCCTTCTGCACGCCCTTCGGATAGAGTTTAATCATCCCGTCTCAAAGCGGCGGGTAAAGTACGAGGCCTCTCTGCCGCCTGATATGGCAAAATACGTTGCGGGAGTCAAACTATGAAAATCGTCAAAATAATATCATACTCTCTTTTGGCCGGCGGTCTGATGTTTCTGGTTTTTTTAAGAGCGATTGTATTGCGGCCGGCGTCGCAGATAGAGAGCCGGTTTAATATCGCTGTGGCGCTCGACGGAACTTTGAACACCGAAGTAGTGGCCGACAGGATACTCGCCATAGACGGAGTTAAAGACGCGCGAGTAAGAAAATCCGCCGCGATTTTTGAAGAATACCGCAAGGAAAAAATCATTTCAGAAAAAATACGCCTCGATGAAAACACCTTCAACGACCTCATAGTGGTCCATCCCGAATCCGTCGCGGCCGACATGGCCGATCTCGCCGCCCGAATATCGGCGACCGGAGGCGTTGACGACGTGTCTTATGACGCTGCCGCCGTCGAGATATACGCGGGATTGATGAGCGTCGAGCGAAGGATATTATACGCCGCCCTGCTCATTGCCGCCGGAGTTTTCATTATGGCGGTCATCATAATCGCGGGGAAAATTAAATCTTCGGGGCCCGCCTCGAAAAATAAAAGTATCGCCGCCGCGCTGAAACCGTTGCCGTATCTATACTATATCGCGCCGGTTTCCGCCCTTTGTTATGCGGGTTTCGCCGCGCTGGCGCGCTCGGAAGGATTGCCTTTCGACTACGCCGTCAACGGGGTTCTTCTGGCCTTGATTTCGGCCATAGCCTCCGCAGTTTATGCCGACTGATTTTGAGAAGGTAAAAAGGTAAAAAAGGTGATAAAGTAACAAGGTGATAAAGTGACAAAGTGAAAAGGTGACAAGGTGATAAAGTGATAAAGTGATAAAGTGACAAGATGAGATTGTTTCCGTTGTTTATGCCGACTGATTTTAAGACCATTGCCGCCGCCGAGCGTTTGCGCCGCGCCGTCTTCCTGTCGGCGGTAATGGCCGTAGCCGCGGCATTTGTCCCGTCGTCGCTCTTATCTTCCGAAAAAAAAATCAAAGAGTATGACAAGGAAATAAAAAACACTTCCGCCGAACTAAAAAAAATCGAGGATGACCTCCGCAAAAAACGTCTTGCCCGCGACGCCGAGCGTCACAAGGAGGCGAACTTTCGCAAAGAACTGCGCCGTATAGATTCGGCGCTGGCTTCTTTGGGCGCTCGCCGCAGGGAAATAAACGCGCAGATTCGCCGCGCGAGCGCGAGCCTCGCCGTCGCGCAAAAGTCGCTTATGGGAGCTCGATCCGGCGTGGAAAGTTCGAGCGTGAACTTGAAAAAATCGGTAAATCTCCTTTGGCTCGACAAGAGCCGCTATTCTATTTTCTCGGAAGGTTCGCGCACATTCGAGCGCAAAGATATAATAGTGTCGCGACAAGGGGCATTCAATGCTGCGCGCCGCCTTGAGAGCGATTGCGCTCAGCAGGTAGCCAAATGGGATTCGGCCGCCAGAGAACTCTCCGCGCTCGATAAGCGACTCGACGAAAACCTGGCCCAGCAGAAAGCGCTCAAGGAAGAAAAGGGCCGTCTGCTCACCGACTCGACGGCCCGTCGGGTGGCCATCGAGGATGAGATAAAAGAACTCGCCGAGACGTCCAAGGCGTTTCACGAAATGCTCTCCGAGCTCGAAACCAAAAAGAAGCAGACACGCGAAGATTTGCTCGCGCTCGACCGCGATCGCGCCGCGTCGTCTGAGTTTCGTGGAAAGCTTGATTGGCCGGTCAGAGGGGAGATAGTCCTTCGCTTCGGCAAGAACAAGCGCGAAGACATAGACACACCCGTAATATCCAACGGCATCAGGGTAAAACCGCCGACGCGCGCCGACGTTACCGCCTCGGCCAAAGGCGAGTGTATTTTCGCCGGAAGTTTCCGCAGTTACGGGCAGATGGTCGTCATAGACCACGGCGGTTCGCTTTACACTGTTTACGGACTTCTCGACGACATATCCGTCGCCGACGGAGATAAATTGACGGCGGGACAAAAGGTCGGCTCTTGGGGCAACGGCGGGGACGGCGCGATATATTTCGAGGTCCGCTACGACGGCCATCCCGTTGACCCGCTCGTCTGGCTGAAAAAACAGTAGGCAGTAGACAGTAGTCAGTAGACAGGGATTAGGGGTCAGGGTTTTTCCCTGCCCCCTGACTACTGACCCCTATCTACTTTATTTTAGGAGGTATTATGAGAAAAAAAATCGTTATGGTAATTTCCGCGGCGGTCTTTCTGTCCGTCATCGCAATCTCGCCGCGCGCGCGGCAACCCATAGCCGCGGCCACCGCCAAGATAGATCAAACCTATGAGCAACTTCGGCTTCTCGTGGACATAATGGCGCTCGTGCGTGAAAATTACGTTGACGAAAAAGAGAATAAGGATCTCGTAACCTCCGCCATAAAAGGCATGGTGCGCGACCTCGACCCGTTCTCGCAATTTTTGGAGCCGCAAGAATACAAGGACATGAAAACCGAGACGGAAGGTCAATTTGGTGGCCTGGGCATACGCATATCGTTGCGCGACAATTGGCTTACCGTGGTTACGCCCATACCCGGAACTCCCGCTTACAAACTCGGCATTCTTCCGGGCGATAAGATAATAAAAATAGAAAAAGAGTCCACGCAGGGGCTTTCCATCAACGATGCCGTCAGAAAATTGCGGGGCGCGCCCGGCACGAAAGTCACCATAACCATCGCCCGCGAAGGGGAAAAGGAGCCCGTGGATTACACCATCACGCGCGACATAATAAAAATCGAGTCCATCCGCCACCGCGTGCTCAACGAAACTTACGGCTACATCAAAATAAACGAGTTCTCAGCCAGCACCGACAAGGATTTGAAGAAATCTCTGACGGAATTGCAAAAACAAAATATCAAATATCTCGTCCTTGATTTAAGAAACAATCCGGGCGGCCTCCTCGACGTCGCCGTTGACACGGCAAAAGAGTTTTTGCCGTCGGACAAACTCGTTGTCTATACCAAAGGCCGCCGCCCCCATATGAACCGCGAATACAAAACGATACCTAATGCCGATTACTTTAAACTTCCCATGGCCGTATTGATAAATCGCGGCTCGGCATCAGGATCTGAGATTTTGGCGGGAGCCCTTCAGGACCACAGACGCGCCATCATCGTCGGCGACCGGAGTTTCGGCAAGGCGTCGGTGCAGTCGGTATTCCCCTTGAACGAAGGCAACGCCCTCAGGCTCACTACGGCGCGGTATTACACTCCGTCGGGAAAACTGATTCACCGCGACGAAAAAACCGGCGAAGGCGGCATCAAGCCCGATATTTTAGTCGAGGTTTCGCGTGAAACGGAAGCCAAGTTGCAGTCGCAGATAGAGGAGGTTTATCCGCCCGGCAAAGAGCCGGAGTCGGCCGTGAAAGACAAGGACAGGGTCGAAGACTCCGCGCTTCAGCGCGCCATGGAACTTCTCAAAGTCGCCGACATACTGGGAAAATAGACTTATGATAAAAAGGATATTTATCGTCGGGCTGCTGATTGTGGCGGCCTACCTTGCTTACAAGCAGTTCGCCGTCAGGGATTATTCTTCCGACGCCGTGGCTGTGGCCAATTCCGTCAACGAAATACTTTTGGCTCTCGGAGCCACCGACGCCGACATCGCGGGACAATACAGGCGTCAGATGTCCAATGGAAACGCCCGCTGGATAGAGTTCAATAAGCGCGCGCGCGTTTCTTTCGACGAGAAAGCCGCCGCCGCGCTCGACGACATGGCTGCGCGTCTCGGCTGCGATGTCGTCAAATCCAAGACATCCGAAGGCGACGAGATTCGCGTAAAAAGCTCGGATAGAATTTATTACTATCTGATATTTTTGAAAAAACCGGCGGCCCGACGGGCAAACAGAGTCGCGATAGTCATAGACGACCTCGGCTATAACTTGAAGGATGTCGAAGAATTCCTGGCTCTCGGCGCGCCGATGACCTACGCCGTTTTGCCGCGCGAGCATAATTCCCGCTCTACCGCCGAGTTGCTGTCCGGCCGCGGAGCCGCTTACATGGTTCATTTTCCGCTCGAGCCGGACGACCCTCTCGTCAATCCCGGCCGCGCTGCCGCGCTGACGTCCATGGGCGACAAAGAGATAGCCGGGCGTTTTGCCGCCGCCATAAAAACCGTGCCGGGAGCATTCGGCGTATCTAATCATATGGGCAGCAAGTTTACCAGAACCAAGGACAAAATGAGGACATTCCTTTCGCTCGTCCAAGAAAACGGTCTCATATATTTTGATTCGCGCACCACTGAGAAGTCCGTGGCATCTTCGGTCGCCGCGGAACTCGGAATGAGGGTGTTCGTAAACCAGATATTTCTCGACAACGACGGGTCCCGCGAGGCCATAGACAAACAGCTCGCTCTCGTCCTTAAAAAATCTAAAAAACAGCCCTTGACGTTCGCCATCGGCCACGTCCACAAAAAAAACCTTCCTCGCGCGATAAAAGATTTCATACCACGATTCGAAGAAGCCGGCGTGGAGTTCGTTTCTCTGAAAGAACTCTATGGCGATACCGGTCCAATCAAAAGATAATGAAGATACTCGCCATTGAGACGTCCTGCGACGAGACGGCCGCTTCGGTCTTCTTAAGCCCCCGCAATGTCCTTTCCAATGTCGTCCATTCTCAAAAAATACACTCTCTTTTCGGCGGAGTCGTTCCCGAACTCGCGTCGCGCGAACATCTCGAAAGAATAAACGCCGTTGTCGCCGAAGCGCTCGACTCGGCCAAAACTCCGCTTGAGCAAATAGACGTCGTGGCTTACACCGATGGTCCCGGCCTCGTCGGCTCGCTACTCGTCGGGCGCACGGTCGCGCATACCATCGCGTGGCTCGCCGGCAAAAAGACCTTCGCCGCCGACCACATCGAAGGCCACGCGCTTTCGGCTGCGCTGAAATGGCCGGGCTTGTGTCCACCGTTTCTTTCTTTGGTCGTATCGGGCGGTCACACCGACTTGATAGTTGTCGAGGCCGGCGGCAAGTTCCGTTACCTCGGACGCACCAGAGACGACGCCGCCGGCGAGGCCTTCGACAAGGTCGCAAAACTTTTGGGTCTCAAATATCCGGGCGGGCCACAGATAGAAAATCTGGCTGCGCGGGGAAATCCCGCCGCCATAAACTTCCCCAGACCGTTTATGCGCTCGACTTGGGATTTTAGTTTTTCGGGGGTAAAGACGGCGGTTTTGTATTACCTTCGGGACATTCCGTCTTACGCCGACGGCAAAGGACTCCGATCTTCCCGAAAAATCGGGCCGCGAATCATCGCCGACGTTTGCGCTTCCTTTCAGGCCGCCGTCGTCGAAACTCTCGTCGAAAAACTCATTCGCGCCGCGCGTTTCACGGGGATTAAAAAAATATCGCTCGGCGGCGGCGTGGCGCTTAATAAAACGTTGAGAAAATCCGTCGTTTCGGCCGCCGGCGTCGAAGGTCTCAAAGTCTTTCTTCCGTCGAACGAACACTGCGCCGACAACGCCGCGATGATAGCGTTGGCGGCGTACCACAGGTTGTCGCATAGGCGGCATTAGTCAAACGAATTGTCATTGCGAGGACCCCGCACTTGATGCGGGGGACGAAGCAATCTCGCTTATTGTGAGATTGCCACGCCCCGATGTTCATCGGGGCTCGCAATGACAAACATGCATTATAGAATCATGAAGATAGATAACATCAGTCCCAAAAATAACCTTATGCTTGCCCCTATGGCGGGCATAACAGATTCGCCCTTCAGAAGGCTTGCCAAGGGCGGCGGCGCGGGGCTGGTTTTTACGGAGATGCTGTCGGCTTCCGCGCTCGCCAGAGACAGCCGCCGCACATCCGCGATGCTCAAGTTTTCCGACGACGAGCGACCCATCGCGGCGCAGATTTTCGGCTCGGAACTCTCCGCGCTCGAAAAATCCGCCGAGATAATAGTTTCGATGGGCTACGATATGCTCAACATAAACTTCGGCTGCCCTGCAAAAAAGATAATAAAGTCCCGCGCCGGCTCTGCTCTCTTGAAAGATTTGAAATCGTACGAAAACGTAATCGCCGCCGCCATCCGCGGGTGCGGTGGCAAAATTCCTGTAACCGTAAAAATCCGCCCGGGCATTACCCCCGACGACGACCGCACCGAGGATTATGTCCGCGCCGCCGAATCATCGGGCGCCGCGGCGATAATAATTCATGGCCGCTTCGTCTCGCAGGTCCATTCCGGCGACGTCAATCTCGATTCTATCGCGCGCGCCGTCGCCGTCTCAAAGATTCCCGTCGTCGCCAACGGCGGCATAGTTTCGGAGATTTCCGCCGAAGAAACCCTTGCAAAGACCGGCTGCGCGGGGCTTATGATAGGACGGGCCGCCATTGGCGATTTCGGGATTTTCCGTCGGATTTTGTATTATCTTGAAAACCGGGAATCGCTTGCCGCGCCGTCGCGCGAGGAAAGAATCGCCGCCTACAAAGAGCACGCTCGGTTATCCGCCGAGTTTCATGGCGCTCGCTGCGGAGTGATAATTTTACGAAAGCTCGCCGCGTTCTATCTTAAAGGAATGCCCGGCGCCAAGAGAACCCGCGAAGCCGTCAACAAGGCCGAGACGCTCGATGATTTTTGCGCGGCCCTCGACGGTATTTTCGAGCCGCCGTGCGAGCCGTGCGGTGAACACGGCCGTGAAGCGTAAAGGGTGAAATGTCAATGAGAAGCATGAATGATAAAACCGGTTCTTTCGCCTGTCCCGACGTAAAACGCTTCCAGAGGCAGGGAATCCCGGAAGCGATTTACTGCCCCGGCAAGACGGTTGAGCAAATCGTCGCGATTGCGCGCGCTCTTACCTCGCCGTCGGGTCATCGCGGCCCCGCGCTCCTGACCCGAGCCGACGAAAAAATTTTCCGCGCCGTCCGGCGGAATTTTCCGTCCGCGCGGTTTCACAAAATCGCGCGACTGATAACCATATCTCCCGCCAATTTTCGGGGCGGCCGCCGCGCCGGCCGCGCGGAAAAAATCGCCTCGGCGTATGTCTGCGTCGTAACGGCCGGCACCACCGACATACCCGTCGCCGAGGAAGCCGCCGTCACCGCCGAAGCGCTCGGCGTCAGAGTCGAGCGGCTTTACGACGTGGGCGTCGCCGGCGTTCACAGGGTAATAGAGCGAAGAGAGATAATAGAAAACGCCGCGGCGGTCGTCGTGTGCGCCGGAATGGAAGGCGCTTTGCCGTCGGTTGTCGGCGGCCTCGCCCGCTCGATAGTCATCGGTGTGCCGACATCGGTCGGCTACGGCGCGAACTTCGGCGGCGTCGCCGCTCTTCTGGCGATGCTCAACTCCTGCGCCCCCAACGTCGCGACGGTCAACATAGACGACGGCTTCGGCGCGGGCGTCATCGCTTCTCTAATTATCCGAAAAACCGCGCCTGATAAAAAATGAAAATATACCCCTTTCCCCTCGATAAAGGGGGGATAAAAGGAGGTTGTTAATTCCCCTTATATTGAAGTGGGATTTGGTAAAATCGGGCATTATGAAAATTTTACACCTCAATCTCTCCAATGGCATCGCCGGCGATATGATTCTCGCCGCGCTTGTGTCAGCGGGCGTCCCCAAAAAGATTCTTGAAAAATTCCTTGAGCCTTTGTCGCGCCTCGGCGTTGACGCGCCGCACGCGCAATTTGTCCGCGTCGAAAAAAGCGGCCTTCCCGCATTGTCGGTTTCCGTGCCCGGCGATTTTCATTTTGAAAACCCGTCGCACATCGCGCGCGTCATAAAAAAACTCACCGCGTCCCGCTCTTCGGGCGGGATTTCCGCCGGAACCGCCGCCGCCGCCCGAAAAACCGCCCTGGGCGCCCTCGACCTTCTCGTAAGCGCGGAGTCGCGCGCGCATAAAATCCACCGCTCTCGCGTCCACTTCCACGAACTCAACTCGAAGGACACACTGATAGACATTCTCGGCTCCGCGTTTGCGCTCGCGTATCTTGCGCCGGATAAAATCATAGCCACTCCCGTCAATATCGGCCGCGCGAATCCCGCGGCGCTTTCGATACTCAAAACCGCGGGCATTCCCGTATATTCCGACGAGCCGTCGCGGGAATTGGCCACACCCACCGGCGCGGCCATCCTCGCCGCATTCTCGCCGTCCTTCGAGAACCTTCCCGCCGTCGAGGTAATCTCTTTCGGTGGCGGCGCCGGCTCATCCGTCATCCCGGGCCGCGACAACATTTTGAGAGTCATCGTTGGACAAACCGAGACGCACTCGCCGCATTTTGGGCGCAATAATTTTTCAAACACCGCTCCGCTCCAACCGGTAATTCTCGTCGAAACAAACATAGACGATATGAACCCGGAACTTTACCCGTCCGTCCAGCGCCGTCTCATCGAATCGGGGGCGCTCGACGTCTGGCTTGAAAATATAATAATGAAGCACGGCCGCCCCGCCGTCAAACTCTGCTGTCTTGCCCGCCCCGCCGACATCGAGCGCGTATCATTTTTTATATTGAAAAATACAACCTCATCGGGCGTGCGGTTTGTCTCGTATTCGCGCGTTTCACTGCCTCGCAGACAAAGCGCCGTTATGAAAAAATACCGCCTCCCCGACGGAAAAATCCGCATAAAACCCGAGCGCCGGTTCCGGCGTCCATAGGAGGCATTATGTTTTACAAAGTCGCAGTGGCCGTCTTTGCCGCAATCGTAACACTCTCCGCCGGTGTCGCGGCCCAAAACGCACGCTCGTATGAGCGCGCAAAAGAAAGGGCCAACATCAGCGCCAACGACGTAAAGGCAGAGTTTGCCGGCGCTCCCGCCCAAAAGAAAGCCCTCGAAGCCGCGTCCAAAGCCACACCCGCCGCCGCGCGCCGCCAGCACAGACAGCATCACCGCATTAAAGAAGGCGTAAAATCCGGCCGGATAACCAAAGACGAAGCCAAAGACCTCATCGGAGACCAAAAAGAAATCAGGGAGATGAAAAAAGACGCCCGCGCCGACGGCGTCGTCACCAAAGAAGAGCGCGTGGAAATCCAGCGGAAACTTAACGTCGAGAGCGAAAAAATCTACGACGAGAAGCGCGACGAAGACGTCCAAAAGCGCCTTCAGCAGATACCTCGGAACAAATAAAACCCGCTCGTGTGATATGTTATAAGGTAAAGGGAGAGACCCTTTTGCGCTTGACAAGCCCCGTTGCTTTTTATACAATATCGCCCTTGAAACACAAAATAAGCGAGCCGCCTTACAAGGCGACTCAGGAGGTAGCAGAAGTATGAAGAAATTGTTAGCGGTAGTATTAGTCGCATCGCTTGCGACATCGTCTTTCGCGTTCGTTCCGCTGTCAAATCGGCAGACGAACCTTGGCTCGTATCAGGCGGCCGCGACGCAGGGTATGTATTACAACGAACTGGATATTTTGAGCGCATCCCCCGTCGAGTTGCTTGATTACGAAGGTAACTATCTTTACACCACGTGGAGCAATGCCAGAAACGCGGCGGTTTCTAACGTCACGTATCCGACGGCTCTCTCGTGGGGCAGCAACGTCAACAACGCCAACCTTTCGCGGTTGCAGATAGGCGTTACCGGCGACCCGCTCGGTATGATAGGCATTGACGGTTCAAGAGCCGGCGCGATATTCCAGAATTACGGTTCCAAGGCTAATGTTTTTAATCAGTTTGGCACAGCCTCCGCTATCTCGGAATATAAAAAAATTGACGAAGTCCACACTTCCAGTAACACGGTCTTCGGCGGCAGCGACATCACCTCGATAAGGTTGAGTACGCAGTCTCGCGACCTCAAATACTACACCACTAGACAACAGACCCAGTGGAACGTGGGTTTTGCCAAAAAGGATATGCTTTTCGGCAAAATGGACCTCGGTTTATCAGTGGTCAACTTCAACGATAATCCCGTGCTCACATCAGGCGGAAGCAAGTCATACACCGACCGTTATCTCACCGATGATGGCGCGGAAG
>JASEHK010000060.1 GCA_030018875.1 Endomicrobiia bacterium
TTTCAGCATCCCTTAAAGAACGAGCAACTACAAAATACTTAATGCGTTTGTATTAGGTGTATCAGGGCATCGCAAGGCGATGCGGCTACTTAATGCGTTTGTATTAATTTCCGTTCTACAAGCCACAAGTAAATCGTGGGAACTATGAACCACGAAAGGGACGCGAATATCATACCCGCGAACGACGGAATGGCCATAGGAATCATCACTTCTTTTCCTGTGCCGGGGAAAATAAATATCGGAAGAAGCGCGAGTATTGTCGTGATGCTCGTCATAAACGCCGGTCGTATTCTGGCTTTGCCCGCCTCGACGACGGCGGCGACAATTTCATTTTTCGAGACGGGTTTCAGGCGCGCGAAGACCTGGTCGAGATATGTCGTCATCAAAACTCCGTCGTCCACGGCGATGCCGAAAAGCGCTATGAAACCCACCCAAACGGCCACGGAAAAGTTGAAGCCCGATACGGCCAATAGGAAGACGCCGCCCGCAAAAGAAACCGGCACCGCGGCGAATATCGCAAGCGATTTTGCATGAGATTTGAAGTTCATGAAAATCAGAAGATAACTTAAGAAAAGCGACACCGGAAGCAGCACCGATATCGTGTTGCGGGCGCGGACTTGGCTTTCGAACTGACCCGCCCACTCTACGGAGTAGCCCGCGGGAATTTGTCCGGCGAGTTCCGAGGCGACTTTTCGCCGCGCTTCTTCCACAAATCCGACGGAGTCGCGGCCTTTCACGTTCATCAGCACATATCCGCGCAGACGGCCGTTCTCGGAGTTTATCATAGCGGGGCCCTCGACTATACGCACGTCGGCGACCTGCGATATCCGAATGGCGGCGCCGTCTTTCAGAGACAATGTGAGCCGCGCGATTTTTTCGGGCGCGTCGCGGAACTCTCTTAGAAATCTCACGCGCGCGGGATAGCGCTCCCGTCCCTCGTAAATTTCTATAAGGTTCTCGTCGCCTATGGCGTTTTCAACTATTTCCATAAAATCTCCGACGGAAACGCCGTATCTGGCAAGTTTGAGCCGGTCGGGGATTATTTCCACGTATGGCTTGCCGGTGATTTTTTCGGCGTAGAGGTCGGACGCTCCCCTCACTGTCGCCACGATGTTTTTTATTTTTTCGGCCAGACGCTCTATCCCGCCGGCGTCGTCTCCGAAGACCTTGACTCCGACGGAAGTGCGTATGCCCGTGGAAAGCATGTCTATGCGGTTTACGATGGGCTGCGTCCAGATGTTTGCCACACCCGGAAGTTTGAGCGCGGCGTCGAGTTCGCCCATAAGTTTTCTTTTGGTCATACCCTTGCGCCAGTGTTTTTCCGGTTTAAGGTTTATGAGAGTTTCAAACATTTCGACGGGAGCAGGGTCTGTGGCGGTTTCAGCCCTGCCGGTTTTTCCGACGACGGATTCAACTTCGGGGAACCCGCTTATGATTTTATTCTGGACGCGCATTATTCTTGACGCTTCCGTCAAAGATACCGACGGCGAGACGACGGGCATAAAAAGTATCGTTCCTTCGTCGAACGGAGGCATAAACTCCCTCCCGAGTTTTAAGAATATCACGCCCGACACCAGCACGAGCGCGGCCGATAATGCCCAGAACTTTTTGCGTCTTGCCAGAACGAACCGCAAAATCTTTTCGTAACGCGCGAGCAGGACTTTTCCGACGGGATTTTCTTCGGGAGCCGCGAGACGTCCTTTAAGAAAATAGTAGCACAGCACCGGCGCCAGAGTTACGGCCAGAACCGCGGATGCTGCCAGCGCGAAGGTTTTTGTGTATGCCAGCGGGCTGAATAGTTTTCCTTCCTGACCGGTGAGGCCGAAAACAGGTATGAAAGAAATCACCGTCGTGGCGACGGCCGTAATAAGCGCCGGACCCACTTCCTTGGCGGCCTCGTAGATTACATCCTCGCGCGCGCGTCCGGGTCCGGCGGCGGCGAGATGCCTGTGGGCGTTTTCCGTCATCACTATTCCTGCGTCCACCAATGCCCCTATCGCTATGGCGATGCCCGACAGAGACATTATGTTGGCGTCTATTGCGAAGTATTTCATAAATATGAACGATATGAGGATGGCCACCGGAAGAACCAGCGAAACGATGAGGTTGGACGCGAAATGACGCAGGAAGAAAAACACTACCGCGACCGTCGCTATTACCTCGAGAATCAGCGTGTCGCGCAAAGTGTTTATTGTGCGCGCTATCAGTTCGGTTCTGTCGTAAAAAGGAACTATCCTGACGCCCTCGGGCAAGCCCGGCTCTATTTCGGCGATTTTTTGTTTGACGCGCTTTATGACTTCGCGGGCGTTTTCGCCGTATCTGACTATGACGACTCCGCCGGCGGCTTCTTGTCCGCCCTTGTCGAGCGCGCCGCGCCTGAAATCCGGGCCGAGCGCAACATTCGCTATGTTTTTGACGAGGATGGGGACGCCGTCGCCGCGCAAGGCGACAGCGATGTTTTCTATATCGGCGATATTTTTTATGAGACCGACTCCGCGCACGATGTATTCCGTGCCGCCGCGCTCGACGACTTTGGCGCCGACGTCGGCGTTGGAGTTTTTCACGGCTTTGAATACTTCGTCGGTGGCGATACCGTAAGCGACGAGTTTGTCAGGGTCTATATCTATCTGGTATTGCTTGACGAATCCTCCGACGGCCGCGACCTCGGAGACGCCCTCGACCGACGAGAGTTGGTAGCGAATGTTATAGTCCTGGATGCTTCTTAATTCCTGAAGGTTGAGCCCGCCACCCTCGACGGTGTACCAGAATACCTGTCCGAGTCCGGTGGCGTCGGGGCCGAGTGTCGGCGTGACGCCTTTGGGCAGATATTTTTCGACCTCGCGGAGTTTTTCGGCTATGCGAGAGCGCGAAGAGTAAAAGTCAATGTCGTCGCGGAAGACGACGTAAACCATCGAAAATCCGAACGCCGACGACGCGCGTATCGTCTTTACGCCCGGGAGGCCGAACATCCGCGTGGTTAGCGGATACGTTACCTGCTCCTCGACGGTGCGGGTGTCTCTTCCCGGCCACTCCGCGAAAATGATTTGTTGATTTTCGCCGATATCGGGTATGGCGTCCACCGGGACTTTTCCCAGAGACGCCGCTCCCCAGCCGACGACGGCCAAAGTTACGGCCAGCACGACGAAGCGGTTGTCAAGGCACCATTTAATAAGTTTGTTTATCATAAGTTAATCAAAAGAGTTTCCCGAAAAACTTCCTATCCCCTCATCCCGACACTCTCCCGCAGAGGGAGAGGGAAAACAAGGGTGGAAGTTAGTCGCAAAACAATCTTCCTCTCCCTGCTATATGGGAGAGGATTGAGGTGAGGGGCACGCTCCCCTCAATGCCTGTGAACGGGCGCAACATCCTGAGATTTTTCTTTTTTGACGGGTTTTGTCGTCGGCGACTTCTCTTTATCTCCCATCTCTTGGGCCGCGCCCCACTTGAGAGAGTGTCCGCCGCCGAGGGTGGATTGGGAGTCGAGCATAAAGTTGCCCTCGACCACGACTTCGTCGCCTTCGCGGAGACCTGATTTCACTTGAATATAATCGCCGAGCGCCTCGCCGGCTACGATTTCTCTGGCGATGTAGGACGTCGGAGATTGGCGCACATAGACAAGTTTTCGTTTGCCGGTGTCTATGACGGAGATTAACGGGATGGCGAGCAGATTGCCTGAGCGGACTTCTATTTCGGCGTCGGCGTATGTCTCGTGCGGCGGGGCTTGCTTTCCACTCGGCGCGCGCGCCTCTATTCTGGCTTTGGCCGTGCGCGTGTTCCGGTTTACGTTAGATTCGACGAATTTTACGAAGCCGTCGAAAACGGTTGTGTCGCCGTGCGGCGTTACGCGGACTTTTAATCCACCTTTTACAGAGGCGAGGTCGCTTTCAAAGACATCGGCTATGACCCATATTTTTTCTCCCGGATAAATCAAACTCTCGTCGGGCGCTCCTTGCGAGGCCAGAGATTTTAAGTCGGATGCGTCATAGCCGAGCAGTCGGAGTTTAAGTTCGGCGGCCCTGACGTTTCTTGCAAGCGGGGTTCCGCGCTCTTCTTGCGATGCGTCGGGCGGCGAGGTTTTTACGGCGGATAGATATTCAACCTGCGTCGTATAGAGCTCGTCGTCGTGGGAGATTCTGGCAGGCAGGCGTATTTTTGAGACGAGAACGCGCCGCGCGGCCTTCTGTGTCCTTATGCCGGCGGCTTTGGCGGTTTCTTCGGGAACAGTTATGCCGCCCGACGGGGCGGCGTCCACCTTTATCAGAGCCATACCGCATATCGGGCACTTGCCGGGGCCCGACCGACGGACTTCAGGATGCATGGAGCACGTCCACACGGACTCCGCCCGACTTTTTTCATTAGAATAAATTGTATCGCCTGTTGTGTCCGTATTCTTCTGTGATTTTACGGACGAAGTATGGGTCGGATGACAATGTTCCGCGTCCGCCGGCATCCGCGCAATTGTCGAGATGAAGGCCGCCGTCATAACGGCCATCGTCGAGGCTCGAAGCGATGATGGTGTGCGTCGAGAGATTTTTGGGTTCATTTGAGACCTCCGTTCGCGCCGGGAAGTTCGCCGACGATAAACTCAAGTTCCGCGAGGCGTTTGTGATAATCGGTTCTCGCGCCCGCGAACGATATTTTTTGGGCAAGAAGATTTCTTTGGGTATCTATTAAATCCGTGAAGTTGCCCCGACCGGTCACATAATCCGCGCGGGTTATTTCCAGAGATTGTTCTGCGGCGGGCAGTATGGCGGTTTTGTAGTTTCCGGCGGCGCGCGCAAGATATACGATTTCATAATGAAGCGCCGTCGCCGCCGCTTCGGCTTCAAGTATGCCGGCCTCAAGATTTCGCGCGGCCTCGTTTTCGCGCGACGCGGCGGCTCTTACGGCCGACGATTGTTTGGGCGCCCATAGCGGTATGTCCGCCGCGAACATCAGGCGTGTTTCGTCTTCGGACATTTCCATGCGGGCGATTTTTACGCCGACGCGCAGGTCGGGAAACCATGAGAGTGTTTCGAAGATTCTGCGCTCGCCGCCGGCTTTTCGAAGTTCACCCAGCCTTTTTGCCGCGGCGGAGTTTTTGCGGGCGCCCTCCGCGACTTGTCGGGCGCTCGTCGCGGGCGCGGGCGTCGTTATATCGGCCGATACGTCGGGTTCACCGGGGCTTTCTCCATGGACATCACCACGGGCGGCGGCTCCTGTTATACGATTTATTTCCGCGACGATTTTGGCGGATTCGGTTTCAAGTCTTATTACTTCATTTTCCGCCAGCGCTATTTCTCCCGCCGCGCGAACGAAATCGGCCCTGGACTTTTTACCCGTCACATAAGCCGCTTCCGCCGTCGAGGCGAGGGTTTCGAGCAGTCGGAGATTTTCCCTGTGTATATCGAGTGTTTTTAGCGCGAGATAATAATCCCAGTACGCTTTTTTTGTTTTTGCCGTAACCTCGCGTATGGTTTCTTCAAGCGCGGCGCCCTCGGCCATTGAGCGCGCCATCGCCTCGCTCCGCGCCGCCGAAAGTTTATTTGGCGGCATCGGTATCTTCTGCTCCGCTCCGAACATTGATACTCTCGCAGAGCCCGACGGCGCGATTTTTTCCTCGTAAAATATCATCGGCTGACTCGGCCATGACGCAATGGAGGCTTCGGCTGTCGCCGCGTTCAGGCGTTCGCGCGCCGCTTTGATATCCGGATTATTTTTGACGGCCTCCGCGACAAGTTTTTCCGGATTAAGCCGAGCCGTATCCGCGCCGTTGTTGACTCCCGCCGCCGTCTTTATGACGAGAACGGCGAGTATTAATATCTTCTTCGCGCGGAAACTTTCACGGTTCATTTTCTGTTCCCGAATAAATCAATTATCTCTCTGCCCTTGATGAAAAAAAGAACGCCCACGACCAAAATATAAACGGCGCCCAGAATTATACCGCTCAGAGCCGCGCCGCGTCCCGTTTTCGACGGGTCTTTTTTTATTTCATTGAGAGCAAGTATACCGAATATTCCCGCCGCGAGAGCTTTTTCCATGCCGAAAATCTGAATAAAACTAAGCGCTCCGAGCGTCAGACTGACTATCGCGTACTTGGATTTTTTCATTGATGTTCTCCTTCGCTGCAAGTATTGATGTGTCGGCGCGTGGTTGCGCCGTCGCCTCCGCATTCGCGATGGGCGCACTCGCCACGGGCGCATTTGGCGCATTCTTCGAGCGCCGAAAAACAGTTGTGCAGAGACGACACGGTGCGTTGCCGCGCCGCCGGCAGCGCCTGCGCCGCCAGAGTAAAAATGGCCCGTTGCGCGTCGGGCGTTTTGGCGGCAACGGATATTCTTAAAACGGACAATATCGTTAGTGTCAATCCCGCCGTCGCCAAAAGAGCGAAAATTCCCGTCGGCGCGAGCACACTCATTCTGAGTTTGTTCTCGCGGGCTTTTTCGGCGGCTTCAAGACAACTCCGCCTGAAACCCGCCCGAGGCTCTATGCCCCGGACAGATGCTAGAAGTTCTTTAAGTTTCTCATTGTCGTTCATGGTATTGCCCTCGCATATTAAACACTTGAACCGACAAAAACTTGCGGTGTCGTCGGACGCATCTTTGGCGCCCCGCATTTTTATCGCTCGATGTCTTTGAGAATTTCCGCAAGATTTTGTTTGGCCCTGAATATAAGCGATTCCACGGCGCTGACGCTTTTGCCGATTATGGCGGCTATTTCCGCGTAAGATTTATCGTCGTAAAAAGACAGTATGAGGGATGTTTTTTGCTCGTGGGGCAACGACGCGAGCGCGCGCCTTACGCGTTTTTGTTTTTGGCTCTCGGCGTATGCGTCGTCCGGAGTTTTCTGTCCGGTGTCCGGCAAGTTTTCGCCGATGTGCGCCTCGTCGTCCCCGTCCTCCGCGCTCCGCGCCAGTCCCGCGAAAGAAAATATTTTTACTATGCGCTTTCTTCTTAAAATATTCAGCGCGGCATTGGTCGCGGTTCTATAAAGGTAGCCGCCCATGGCCTCCGGCGTAGGACATTTTCGGATGTTCAGGTATGTCTTTATGAAAGCGCGCTGGGCGACGTCTTCGGCATCGTGAAGAGAGTTCAGGTATCTGTAAAGGTAGTTTATCAGAGGTTTTTCATATTTGACGACGAAGAATTCAAACGGAGTTTCTTCAGGGCGCTTCTCATCCGCATGTCCGTAAGACGAATCGCGGGCGTTATCTTCCGATGCCTGTATCGTCGTAAATGTTCGTTCGTTTCGGCGTCCAACCGTCATCTCGCCGCCTCGGCATATTTTATTATCTGGTTCATCATATGCACCGTTTCGGCCGGATATTTCCCGACGGCTGTCTCGGCGGAAAGCATAACGTAGTCGGCGCCGTCGAGGATGGCGTTGGCCACATCGGAAACTTCCGCGCGCGTAGGGAGAAGGGATGAAGTCATACTTTCGAGCATCTGCGTGGCGACTATCGAAAACTTGCCCGCCTCGCGGCATTTTTTTATTATGAACTTTTGCGCGAAGGGAACCTCCCATATCGGCAACGAAACTCCCATATCGCCCCGCGCGACCATTATGCCGTCCGCCGCGGCGATTATGGAATCGAGGTTTTTGATGCCCTCGCGGTTTTCTATTTTTGCGATGATTTTAGGCGTCCGCCCGCCGGAATCTTTCGCCGCGCTTTGCGCCGCGCGTCGCGCCTCGCGCGCCTGGGCGGCCCGCGTCACAAAAGACTGCGCTATATATTCCGCGCCGTTTGCCGCCGCCCAGACAATTCCCTGCGCGTCTTTCGACGATATGACCGGAAAATCGAGTTTTGCCGACGGAATGTTCACGCCCTTTCTGGATCGAAGCGTTCCGCCTTCGGAGACTTTGGCTTCGACGGAGATTGGGGACGTTTTGACGGCAATCAGTTTCAGGTTGCCGTCGTCTATGAATATCCCGTCGCCGGGTTTTATCGCCCGAAGGTTGCCCGGATAATCGAAGTATATGGTTTTATTTTCCCCCGCCG
>JASEHK010000061.1 GCA_030018875.1 Endomicrobiia bacterium
TAAGAAATCCGTAAACACTGAGGAAAAAAAATGGAAAAACCTCCCGAATATTATTCCCGCGAATACGAACGCGAAGTAATCGGGGTCAAGATGTCTGCCTATGAAATAAAATATCGAGACCTTTGCGAGTCCGTCGGCGGTTTGGAGCAGAAAATGAAATTTGAGGGCGCGCCCTATGGCAATATCTCTTAAAAAAAACACTCGTATCAGATTCATCATCGCCGCTGGGAGAGCGAGCCCTTTTCCAGAATATAATGTTTCGATGCGCCCGCCGCTCGCGTTTTTGCGATGGCGACGAGTATGCCGCCGTTGTCCGTGAACCGCTTAAGAATATCGTCGGCCGCGGCCCGCGACGTTGCGTCAAGAGAATCGAGTTCGTCGGCAAAGATGACCTCCGGAGCGCCCATGAATGACCTTAAAAAAGAAAACTTCTGCTTCGTGCCTTTCGAAAGAAACGCGAACGTCGTGTCAAGATATTCGGCCGCTCCGATGGCTTCGGCCTGCATCAGAACGGCGTCCGGCGTTTTCCTGTGTCCGCGCAGACCCGCGAAAAATTCCAGGTTTTCCCGTGCGGTAAGCGTGGAATAAAAAGAGTTCTCGTCGGAAGAAACATAGCCGGTCAAAGTTTTGTACACCTGCGGTTTCTTGGATAAAGATACGGCCCCGCCCGCATGAACGTCCATCTTTATCTCGATTGTGCCCGAATCGGGCGAGATAATTCCGGCCGCTATGCGCAACAGCGTGGTCTTGCCCGCCCCGTTGGGGCCGCTCAATGATACGGCTGTTGCGCGTTTAATTTCAAGCGATACTGCGTCGAGCACCCGCCTGCCGCGAAAGATTTTCGATATCTCCGAAATTAAAAGCATAATTTGATTGTGCGGCGGTTCACTCAATCACTATTCACTATTTCACCGGTCACATCCAAAGTATATATTTTTTGACGAATAATCGAATATTTTGTATAATTTCACACATCATTTTCAGACGCTCGCCGGCTGAGGAATTCTTTGTATTCGACAGCGCGGCGGCTCGATAAGGATTGCTTATGGGCGTTATAGCGGCCGAAACTATAAAAGATCCGATTTTTCAGATTGCGGCCGTGGTATTCGCTTTGGCTCTGGCCATATCTGTTTGGATGTTCATTTCGTCGCTCAAGAATCGCCGCTTGAACCGCCCATCCTCATCTTCCGAACAAGAACCTTCCGCCGTCGCGGCGACCAATCTTTCGCAGGAGGCGAAGTTTCAACTTCTCCTTGAAAACATAATCGCCATAAGCAAGCGCCTCGATGAATTGGACGCCAAACTCAAATCCGTCGGCTCGCCTGCGGATCCCGTTGCCCGCCAAGACATAGCGCTCAAACTCGACGCGATGTATAAAATACTATCAGGCCTCTCCGGTCCGGAGCAGAAGTGAAGAAAGACATTTTCACTTTCGATTTTCTTGTTGTATTGCTGACGCTCATGGCCGGCGCTTATGTAATGTATTCTCGCGTTGCCTACCATGCCAGACAGGTCGAGCTCAAAGGACGTTATGAGACCAGACGGGACGAATTGCTCCGACGGGCAGTATCAGGCGCCGTGAATGAAAACGGCGTCTCCGCCGATGCCGTTTCATCCTCGCAGGAACTTCGTAATATACTTTTTGCTTTCAAGTCGTCTTCCGCGAAAAAAGTTTCCATCGTAGGTGATTTCAACGACTGGATTCCTCAAAATATGGAAAAAGACGCCAAGGGCATGTGGACGATATCTCTTAAAATTCCGACGGGCGAATACGCCTACAACTTCATAATAGACGGGCGGCCTGCGAGGGACTTCAATAATCCCAAAACCAAGGACACCGGACGGGGATTCGTCAGTTCGTTCTTGGAGGTCAGGCCGTTCGCGCCGGACAATAAATGAAAAAACGCCATACGGCAGCAGTCCTCTTGGCCGCCGTTTCCGTCTGTCTATCGTTGGCGCTCGTGGCCGGCGACGCGGCGCAATCGGCGATTTCATCATCACCTTCGTCATCACCCTCGACGGCGACAATATCAACAACAACAACATCATCATCATCATCTTCTTCTTCCGCCGTGTTCTCCCGAAAAGACCTCGACACCTCGATTAAATACTATGAAAAGATGTCCTCGTCGGAAAAATTAAGTCCGAACGACCGCCTGGCCATACTTTACCGCATCAAAGAAAAATACGCCGCTTCGAAACTCGACTTCGGCGCGCTCGATAGAGAAATAGAAAAACAGAACCGTTTGCGCGCTTCACCGCCCACTCTTAACGATGAGCGTTCCGTCGAGATTTCACATCAGGCGTCTTCATTACAGACATCTTCATTACAGGCATCTTTATCTACGGTGGGGGGGGTGGGTGGCGGGGGCGGGCATTTGGCGCGCCGCCGACTTTCGGACATATCGGTGATCGAAAAATCCGAAGCGTTTGAAATCTTAATTTCCGCCGACAAGCCCGACAGTCACAATCTATTCGTTCTCAAAGATCCCGACCAGAGTATTCCGCCGAAGATAGTGGCGGATTTTTACGGCCTCACCGATGCCCTGAGCGCGTCGAAAAAAGAAATTTCGCTCGGAAGCGCCGGAGTTGACAAAATAAAAACCGCCCAGTTCGAGAAAGAACCTGCGCCCGTCGCCAGAATGGTGGTGTATCTCAAAAAGAACGTGCGCCACACTTTCCGCGAGACGCCTTCCGGATTCGCGCTTATCATACCGAAGGACGATTCCGAAAAGGGAAAAAAGATCACTCCCTTCGTCGCCGATGTTCCGTCGGCGATTCTGATTCCGCCGACTGGCGCGCCGAACAAAACTATTTCGGACGCGCCGGTCGTCCCCGCGCCCGCCGCCTCGGCTCCTTCCGTCGCGCTCTCTTCGCCACCCTCGTCGCCGACGACTCCGTCGGACGTCCGCGCCGCCGCGCGCGCTTCTTATAAAATCGAGCCCGGCGATGTTCTCTATGTAACCGTATCCCCTGCGGATGAAATCACCCGCGAAGTCACTGTAAATCCGGGTGGCGAGATATCCTTGCCTTTGGCGGGCGTCATTCGCGCCGCCGGCCTTACTCCCGGGCGACTGGCCGAAGATATCAAAAGAGCTCTTTCAAAATACATAACCAATCCCGATGTCTCGGTGACCGTCAGGCAGTACGCGCGCCGCACAATTTTTATAACCGGCGAACTCAAGAATACCGGCGGTTATGTTTATAAGGAAAACATGCGGCTTCTGGAGCTTATATCTCAGGCAGGGGGTTTTACCGACAGGGCCGACAGGAAAAACGTAAAGATACTGCGCGGCGAAGGCTCTGGCCGCAAGACTTTCAGGGTGGACGTCGAAGAACTCGCGCGCTCAGGAGATTTTTCGAAGGATTTCGAGCTTGAGCCTGGCGACATAGTCGAGGTTGCGGTGGGGTTCAAAAAAATATCGGTGTTAGGCGACGTGCGTAATCCCGGCAATTACGATTACCGAGAAGGTCTGAAGGTCGTCGAGGCCGTTTCCATAGCCGGCGGTTTTCTTGACACCGCGCGAATAAAAGAGGTTTCCGTTTTGCGCAAACAGGGCGCCGATACCAAATCCTTTACGGTGGATCTCGAAGCCATACTGAAAGGGGGCAAATCGGATTTTGTCCTGTCGCCGGAAGATACGATTTACATACCGCGTAAGACGATATCTTCGGCCGTCTGGTGGGTCACCAACATAATGCCGTGGCTTTCTCTGATTTCTATTGTCATCATCATAAGGGGCGGGCTGTGATATCGCAATGAATCAATACACGCTGGGCATTCACGACTACTGGCGCATCATCCGCCGAAAAAAGTGGGTGATAATTTTCGCCGCGGCCGCCACGGTTTTCTCAACCTATATTTATACCGACATGCAGACGCCTCTCTACCGCGCGACCGCCGAGGTGAAAGTCGAGCAGCCCAAATCCATACCCGGCGTGGCGGTGGATCAGTCCGGATGGGACATGTATATGGCGCTGAACACCGAGGTAAAAGTCATAAAGAGCGCGGTAGTCGCCCAGCGCACTGCCCGCAAACTCGGAATGCTCGACGACAAAATGAGCGAGTCCGCGCGGCAGTCCGTGATACTCTCTCTTCAAAATATGGTGGACGCCGAGCGCGTCGGCGACTCCAATCTCATAAGAATATCGGCGTCCGCTTCGGACGCGCGGCAGACGGCGCTCGTCGCCAACGCCACCGCCGACACATATATTGAAAAAGGCATAGACGACCGCTCCCGACGGGCGAGAGAGCTTAAAGAGTTCATAGAGCGCCAGATGGAAGAATCGCACGCGCGCCTCAAGGAAGCCGAAGACAGTTTAAGAAAGTTCACGGAATCTTCCGGCGCCAAAGGCACGGGTGGATTTCTCGCCTCACGGCTCGTCGATATTGAAACGAGAAAAAGCGAACTCCTGAAAAAGTTCACCGAGCAGCATCCCGAGGTAAAACAGCTTTCCGACCAGATAAACGCCGTCGAGTCTCAGATGAAACACCTGCCCAAAGAAGAGCTCGAATACGCCCGTCTTATCAGAGAAGTAAAAATCAACGAAGAACTTTATACCCTGCTCGCCAAACGTTACAAGGAAGCCGAAATCTCGGAAGCCGACCGCGAGCAGACCGCCGCGATAGTCACTCCCGCCGTCGAGCCGGCGCGTCCGGTAAGGCCCAACAAGACGATGAATGTGGCCGTGGGCGTTTTCATCGGCGTTTTCTTCGGGTTTGTTCTCGCGATATTTTTCGAAAATCTCGACACATCCATAGGCACGATAGAAGACGTCGAGCATTTTCTGGGGGTGCCTGTCATCGGCATAATCCCTCACGAAGCGCCCACGCGGCTCAAGACATCCAAAAAAGACGACAGAATCTCCGCGCAACGATCTCTTATGATAATATTCCACTCGAGCAAGTCGCCTTTCGTGGAGTCGTATCATACGATGCGCACGAACCTGCAGTTCACGGCGTTCAGGGAAAAGGGCAACGTCATAAACTTTACCAGCGCGGGCGTTTCGGAAGGCAAGACGATTATGACGATAAACTTCGCCCTCGCCGCCGCTCAATCCGGCACAAAGACAGTTCTGGTCGAGATGGACTTGAGACGTCCGCTGCTCCATAAGATACTCGGTTTGCCGAGAGCGCCCGGCATCACCGAGGGCGTATTAGGACGTCCTCTCTCCGAGGTCGTCAGAGGAACCGCCGACCTTATGCTCGGAGAACTTTCCGTCGAGCGCATAATTGACGTGCCCGGCATAGAAAACCTCAAAGTCGTCACCTGCGGCGAGATACCGACAAACCCGATAGATTTCCTGAACTCGTCTTCCACGAGAAGTTTCATAAAAGCTCTCTCGCAGAGTTTCGAACTCGTCATTCTTGACTGCCCGCCCGTTCTTCTTTTCGCCGACCCTCTCATAATATCCAGTATAGCCGACGCGACGATTCTCGTCTATCAAGTCGGAAAAATGTCCAGGAGCGCCCTCAAACGCGCCAAAGACCAGCTCGCCGGAGTGAAGGCCAACATCGTAGGCGTCGCGCTCAACGACATCAAGGCCTCCGACATGCAGCACCGCTACGGATATTACTACACCTACAAGTATTACAACAAAGGATGACATCCTTCCGTAGTGCGTCCCTTGTAGCGTTTTCTCAAATACGCCGCAACAACCGGTACGCAGATGCCCGCCAATAACTTTATAAAAGCCGTACTTATCTTCCTGGCCGCGATTCTTGTTTTGGTTTTCGGCCGGCTTATTTCCGGCGGGGAGATGTTTTTTGTCTTGGGGCTGATAATGGCCATTGCGGCGGCGGCCGCCACTTTTTTAAATCCGGAACACGGGCTGATACTTCTTGTTTTTTCGATGATGCTATCCCCTGAAACCGAACTCGCCCAGATGCCCGGGCGTTCCATAACCATACGCATAGACGATTTTCTTCTGATAGCCGTTTTTATATCCTACGTAACTTACCACGCAGTCAACCCTCGCGCAAGAAGATTTGTCCACACGCCCATTGACCGGCCTCTGGTGGCTCTGGTTATAGTTTACTTTCTGTCCACGTCCATAGGTATTTTGGAAGAACGCCTGAGCCCGCTGTCGTCAATATTCTTCGCGTTGAAATACGCGCAGTATTTTATTTTATTCTGGCTTACGGCCAATATAATGGGCGCCCGCGACATGCTCGGAAAAGTTATCGCGGCCGGCGCGATTACCGCCATAGTGGTGTGTGTTTACGCGTATTCCATATTTCCGATGGCCGAAAGGGTTTACGCGCCGTTCGACCACGCGGCGCTGGGTCGCACCGGCGAGTCGGCGTCGTTGGGCGGTTATCTTGTAATCGTGATGTCGCTGGCTCTGGCTTTTTTTCTCAATCACGAAAAGCCGCGCGTAAGATATTTCGCGCTGGCTTTTTTCTTCTTCGCCCTGCCTCCTTTCGTAAGAACGCTTTCGCGGGCATCTTACTACGCGCTGGCCGCTTCGATTGCGGCGTTGGCCGTCTTTTCGCCCAAAAGAAAGGCGACACTTGCGCTGGGCGCGCTTGTGTTTATTGCGGTCGCTCCGGTGGCGGCTCCGGAACTTACGTCCTCCGCGCTGACCCGCCTTAATGAAACTTTCACGGGGCCTAAAAGCAGAATCGGATTCAATCTTGAGGCCTCCGCCGCCGCTCGCGTGGAAAGTTGGTCCACGGCATTTACGGAGTGGCTGCCTCGAAGACCTCTTTTGGGACACGGCGCCACCGGTGTCGGTCTAGTGGATGCTCAGTATCCGCGCATAGCCGGAGAGTTCGGACTCGTCGGGCTAATCGCTTTTATTTGGCTGGTGCTCTCTCTCTTTCAACACGCATCGGTCGGGTTGCGCGCCGATACACGCGACCCGCTTGTAGATTCGCTGGCATCGGGTTTTCTGGCGGCGCTGGTAGGGCTGCTGGTCCAGGGCATGGGAGTCAATACTTTTATTATAGTCAGGATAATGACTCCGTTTTGGTTCTTGTGCGCGCTGGTAATGTCGGCGCCGGCGTTTTCCGACGGTAACACACCGGAATCCGCAAGGGTATAAAATGACATCATTCTTTCACAAAATACAAAAAAACGTAAGGTTCAATTTCTACCACTACGCATTTTCTCTGGGTTTAGGATTCTTTCTTACCCCGTTGATAGTCCGTAAACTCGGTCCCGAGGAGTACGGGCTTTGGGTTATGGCGGGTATCGTCATCGGATATTTCGGATTTCTCGATTTTGGGCTTAACCGCGCGGCGGTAAGACACGTCAGTATGTGCGCCGCATCGGGCGACGAGGAAAAACTTCGGGACGTGCTCGGTTCGGCCTTCGTGATGAACATACTATTCGGCTTGGTGGCTTTCGCCGCGGTTTTCGTCCTGAATGAATTTCTTGCGGTCAGAATTTTTAAAGTCACACCCGGTGTCCTGCCCTATGCCAGAACAGCTCTGTATCTTATGAGTTTCGTTTTTCTCTTCAGATTTCCGTCGGCCGCTATGGATTCCGCCCTTATAGGCATACAAAGGATAGATGTGATACAGATGATAAACATCGGCGGTATGCTTGCGCGCGCCGCTGCGATTCTCGGCATGCTGGCCGCAGGAGGCGGCATAGTCGCAATGGTAGGAGTTTCTCTGGGTGTTGTGGCCGCGCACTGTGTCGTCGTGTTCTTCGCGATATACAGGTTGATACCCGCCTTCAAGGGTCTGCGGTTGAAAATAAACGTTAAGGTTTTAAGGGACATGTTCGTGGACGGTTTTTACCAGACCATGATAGGCGCCGCGACTCAACTGGGATTTTATATGGACAAGATTCTAATCAGTTATCTGCTGAGCGTTTCCGAGGTTACGCCTTATCATCTGGGTAACATGGCGGCCATACTTCCGTTTACGGTAAGCCATAACTTTTTTACGCCGGTTTATGCGGCCAGCGCGGAACTTAAAGCCAGAAACGACGCCGCCGGACTGAAAAAACTT
>JASEHK010000062.1 GCA_030018875.1 Endomicrobiia bacterium
TCACCTTTATTTTTTTTAATCTCGATATGATTCCACCCGTCTGTCTTCCCGAAAGTTCAGAAAGTTCCTTAATAGTTTTACCATTATTATATTCACTGATTAATCTTTGTTCTTCCTCTTTTGTCCATCTTTCATAGGCGGTTGGATATTCCTTCCGTATATCAACAACGGAATATGATTCCGGTTTGATAAAATCCGCCCCCTGTTTGCTCTCATTGCTTTTGCAGTATGCTATAATTTTCTCTAAAAATATACTTCCATATTTTTTCAGTTTCACTTCTCCGACACCATTAATTTCTCTGAAAGATTCAAGGCTTTGCGGGCGCTGTGTTGACATTTCTTTCAGCGCCGCGTCCGAGAACACAATATATGGCGGCATTTTTTCCTTATTCGCAATTTCCTTGCGCAGCAATCTTAAAATTTCAAATAATTTTTGGTCGTATTCTGGATGCTCGAAAAAAGATTTTTTATCTTTTGAAATTTTAACTTCGCTTTTTAGGTATGACACAGCGTCTGCTTTTTCCGAAGGCGCGCAGATATCGCACGTATTGCAGTTGTGAATATCATATTTTTCGCCGAAATAATTCAATAAATATTTTCGCCGGCATTCTTTGCTTGTGCAAAAATCAAGCATACCGCGCATTTTTTTATAGGCGATCTGCCGGTATTGTTCGTTTTCTATCTGGTTGATAAAATATTCGTGTTTGATTTTATCGCCGTAACTGAAAAATAAAATACAATCGCTTTTGAGGCCGTCTCTGCCGGCCCTCCCCGTTTCCTGATAATAACCCTCGATACTTTTGGGCATATCGCAGTGAATTACATAGCGAACATTTGATTTATCAATACCCATACCGAAAGCGATTGTGGCCACAACGATTTCCACATCATCTTTAATAAATTTTTCCTGATTTCCAGTTCGAACATCCGACGGTAACCCCGCATGATAGGGCAACGCGCGGATGCCTTCTTTTTGAAGTTTAAGGGACAAACTATCAACAGATTTTCTGCTCTGGCAATAAATTATTCCGGAATCGTTCGGATGATTTTTTAGGTATTGCAGCAGATGCTGATACGTGTCTTTCTTGGGTCTGATCAGATAAAATAGATTCTTCCTGTTTAAACTTGCTCTATAAATTTTGGGACTTGCCATATTTAACTGACTGACAATATCATTTTGGACCTGCGCCGTCGCGGTTGATGTGAGCGCTATTAGAGGAATGGTCGGGAAATGTATTTTTAGCAGGTTTAGATTGCGGTATTCCGGACGGAAATCATGACCCCATTCCGAAATGCAATGCGCCTCATCTATGGCGATTAAATTCGTGTTTAATTGATGTAAAAAATCCAAAAAGTCCGGAAGCATAATTCTTTCCGGCGCCACATACAGAAGTTTAATATGCTTTTTTATCGTCTGAGATTTTATCTCGGCGACTCGTCTATAGTCCAATGTGCTGTTTATGGAAGCGGCGGGAATGCCGCTTGAGCGCAAATCATCAACCTGGTCTTTCATGAGAGATATGAGGGGAGAAATAACAACGGTCACGCCGTCTTTCATTACGGCAGGCAGTTGATAACACAGCGACTTGCCGCCGCCGGTCGGCATTAAAACTAATACATCGCGATGGTTGAGAACATCACTAATAATTTCTTCTTGCAAAGGGTGAAAATCGGCATAGCCAAAATATTTCTGCAGTGTTTCACGCATAAAGTTTGTAATTACTGTTATCTACTGTTGAAAAAGGTCTTTGTATCCGCCCCGCCGCGCGCTATTTTAAGTTTTCCGAATTCTATTTTATCTCAATCCTTCCGTCGGACATTCCCCGACGCGCGGGGAGCGTGCCGCCTTTAAGAAGATATTCCGTCACGGCGTCGCGGAAGTTTACGCCGGTGTCGCGTTTGTTTTTGCCCGCCGCGAACGGCGAAAATCCGTCGCCTCCGGCGGCCAGAAACGAGTTTGTGGCGACGGTGTAGAGCTTTTTGTCGTCGAGAAGCGACGTCTTTCCGGCAGTTATCGCCGAGACATCGAGTTTTTTTGAGACGCGCTCATACCTCATGCGGATGCCCGAAATCTGAAGCGTCCCGTACTGTCCGGTTAAGGATTTTTCCAGAAGTTCGCGGATTTGAAGGCCGGAGAGTTTCATCGTTACAATCGTGTTATCGAAAGGATTGACGTTGTAGACGTCGCGCAGAGTTATATCGCCTTTTTTGAAGTCGGCGCGTATCCCTCCGGGGTTGTGAAACGCCATATCCGTTCCCGCGCGTTCGCTCATTATGTCGGCCAGAAGGCTTCCCAAGGCCGACTCGCCGCCCTTCGCGCCGCGGGCGATGTCGGCCTCGGCGACGGCCACTACCTTGGAGAGTTTGCGCGACGTCGCGGCCGATATTTTTTCTACGAATGCGGCGAGCGAGGCGTCTTCGCCGAACTTTTTTGAGGAGATTTTGACGATGCGATTCGTTATCAGCCGGGGCTTTTTCGTTTTGCGGTCGAGTCTGATAGTCATTTCCCCGACGGAGCGTCCGCCGCCGCGCGTCTGAACGATAAGAGTCCGCCCGACTTTTTTGCCGCGCACCTCGGTGTGGGTGTGAGCGCCTATGATGACGTCTATCCCCTCGACCGCCGCCGCCAATGCCCTGTCGCCGCGCCACCTGTCGGTGTCTTTCTCAAATCCTATGTGGGACAACGCTATGACGACGTCTGCCCTGTCTTTCAATTCTCCGACGACGGCTCCTGCCCGCAGGGTGGCGTTGTCGAACATCAGGCCGCGCACGTTGGCGGGCATGGACATTGCCGGGGTGCGCTCGCTCGTCAGCCCGAATATCGCGACCCGCGCGCCTTTTACCTCTTTTATGATGTAAGGTTTGATGTAAGTGGGGTGTCGTCCCGAATGTTTTGCCGTCTTTCCGTCGGCCTTAGCGATTTTGCCCGCCGCTTCGTAGATATTTGCCGAAAGAAGAGGAAACTCGGCAACCCGCGCCAGTTCCGCGAGATTTTTTTGGCCGAAATCGAACTCGTGGTTTCCGACGGCCGCGGCGTCGTAGCCGAGGCGGTTCATCACAAGAACCGTGTTTCTTCCTTTGGACAGATCGCTTTCGGGCGTGCCTTGAAAAAAGTCTCCACCGTCTAATAGTAGCGCGTCTTCCGGCTGGGTTTTTAAGAATGCCGCTATGCTTGCCGCGCCGCCTTCGCCTTTCCGGGGCAGGATGTTGCCGTGCAGGTCGTTTGTGTAAACGATGACGACAGGAAATGTTAGGGCATAATATCTGACGTAAAAAAACAGTCCGGCGGCGGCTATAGCGCCGACAAAATACTTGGCTGATTTTTTAATCATATTTGTGATTTTTTACCATCTCCGGCAAAAACTGCCGCGACAGAGCCCACATCTCCTGTTCGGCGATGTCCGTAACGCGCCCCGCGGCGAACTGCTCGTCTACCCAGTCTTTTATTTTGACGACGGCGGGATTTTCCTTGCCCAATTTTTGCTCTTCGGGAAGTTTCAGACGGGAGTTGAGCCAAAAGGCAATGCCGGCCGCGCCCGATTTATCGGTAATGGCCACGTCGGCCGGGCGGTTCAAGAGCCGGTTTGTGTCGAATATGTTATAGATTTTTTCGTCCTTCATTATGCCGTCGGCGTGAATGCCGGCCTTGGTCACGTTGAAGTGCGACCCCACGAACGGCTGATTGGCCGGGACGGTATGGCCGAGCTCTTTGGAGAAAAACTCCGATATCTCCGTTATCGCGGAGAGATCCATACCATTTGTGTCGCCGCGCAGCGCGGCATATTCCACGCAGAGCGCCTCGACGGGCGTGTTGCCTGTGCGCTCGCCTATTCCCAGAAGCGCGCCGTTGGCTCCGGACGCTCCGTAGAGCCACGCGAACGTGGAGTTGGCAAGGGCGCGGTAGAAGTCGTTATGGCCGTGCCACTCGAGCCATTCTCCGGGCACTCCCGCCAGACGTGTCAGACCGTATATTATTCCGTTGACGTTGCGGGGAAGCGATGCGCCCGGGTAGGCCACGGCCAGCCCCAGCGTGTCGCAGGCGCGTATCTTGACCGGCAATTTGTATCTCTTTGAGAGTTTCATCAATTCTATGGCGAAGGGAATCACGAACCCGTAGAAGTCGGCGCGGGTTATGTCCTCGAAGTGACAGCGCGGAACGATTCCTTCGTCGAGGGCGGCGCGGACTATTTCGAGGTATCCGTCGAGCGCCTGTCTGCGGGTCTTCTTTAATTTAAGAAAAATGTGATAGTCCGAGCACGACGTCAAAATACCGGTCTCTTTGAGGCGCATTTCTTTGACGAGTTTGAAGTCCTCTTTGCGCGCGCGCATCCATGCCGTTATCTCCGGGAACTTCAGGCCGAGGTCGCGGCATTTTTCTATGGCTTCGCGGTCGCGCGGCGTGTAAACGAAGAACTCCGTCTGGCGTATCACGCCGTTCGGCCCGCCGAGGCGCGACAGGAGTTTGTAGAGTTTGACTATCTGCTCGACGCTAAATGGCGCTCTGGATTGCTGGCCGTCGCGGAACGTGGTGTCCGTGACCCAGATGTCCTCGGGCGGGATCATCGGAACCATGCGGTGGTTGAACGCTATCTTGGGGATTTCCGTGTAGGGGAAGACATCGTCGTAGAGGTTGGGACTCTCGACGTCCTGTAACTCGTAGATGTATTCGTCTTGCTCGAGAGTTTTGCGATTCGGGTTATATTTTATCATGGACTCCTCCGTTAAGGAAAATCTTTAGAGTGATTATATATTTTTCGGCCCCAAAAAAGTAATTGTCCGGACGATGTGAGATAAATCACAAACGGCGTTTTTCCGACGCAGAGGAAGGCGCGCTCGCTTCATTTTGAGTATTCTCCTTGACAACAGTTTCCCAATTGTGTATATATTTGTGCGTAGTCGTAAACGTTCGTCGCGGGCCACATTAAAAATAAGGTTTCTCAACGATGCGCGCCCGCGGGAGGTTCCAATGCGGCTTAAAAAAAATAATCGCAAAGCGGAGGCGGCGGCCGTTATTCTGCCGATTTTCTTTTTTGCTCTGGCCTTGTCGCCGACGACTCTCATCGCCGAGCAGGGTATCGTCACCAAAGTCGCTGGCAACGTTCAGGTATATTCGCCTCACTCGGATATGTGGTACGAGGCGGGGGAAAATCTTACTCTTAAAGGCGGACAGAAAATAAGAACGGCCGGCGGTCGCTCCAAAGCCAACGTTCGTCTCGAAGAAGGTTCGCGCGTGGAGGTCGGACCCAATTCCAGCGTATCATTCGAGAACCTTAAGAAAGAATCCCCGACGATAAAGGTCTTCGGCGGCAAACTCAAGGCCTGGGTGTCTAAGTTCCGTCGCAATAAGTTCGAGGTCCACACGCCCGTGGCCGTATGCTCTGTGCGCGGCACGGAGTTTGAGGTCATCGTGGACGATAAGGGAGATACCGAAATAGACGTCATAGAAGGTCTCGTGGGAGTGGCCAAATCCGACGACCCCGCGCGCGAGATTGCGCTTGGCGCGGGCGAACGACTCGAAGTAAGGCAGGACGCGCCTCTTTCGCCCGACGACAAAACAGAGTCGCAGTCGGACGAAAAAATAGTCCGTTCCGAAGTCGGTCTCGGTATGTCCAAAGAGCAGGTTCAGGCCGCCGCAGCGTCGGAGATGCGTATGGCGGAATATATGGAAGGCAAAACGCTTGTTGACGCCTTCGGCAAGAGAGTGCGTCTCGAAGAATACATAATGCGGCCCGCCGCCGATGAGTTTAAGATTGTGGTCTTGAACGAGCGCGCCGACAGGTTCGATTATTTTTACTACAAGGGGAAGTTCAACAAGGATTTGCCGGCCGATATGAGTGTGGCTTTGGCCGATATCGGCGGAAAGGCCGCGGTCGCGCCGGACTATTATCTGACGGGATACGAGACCGGGCGATCTAATACGCTTGATACCGTTAAAGAGGACGCCTCCGGCGGCCATATCGTTGATGTAAACAATAATGTTGATGCAAACAACAACACCGTTACGTCCGACGACGTTACTAACTATTTTGATCCGGCCACGGACACTTTTGTAAATCTTGCCTCGGGTGAAAAGTACTACAAAAGCATCTTCGACAAATACGACTATTACATAAACGGAACCAAAAAAATGTGGTATTCCGGCGCGAACCTTCAATCGGAAGACCTCGCCTTGTGGAAATACGCGGGCGACACGATGCAGTCGAAAACCGAATGGCCGGCGGGCGAGAGCGCGCTTTATCAGCGCATATCGAACTTCTACGGAAACGGCACGTGGGAGAAGTGGGACAATTACATAATCTCCGACGAAGGACAGATCGCGCCGACTTCCGCCTTCAACGGAATTACGAGCGGCAAGGCATACAAGGAAGAGCTTTTAAGGTGGAACTATCAGCAGGTCGTTACGGCCTCGGAGTTTGGCGGCCGCAAGATAGACCTGGTGGTCGAGCCCAAAATCATGATAAAATCGGGACTGATAAAATGAAAATAAAAACCCCGGTTGCCCTCGCGGCTCTGTTCGCCGCCCTGACGGTTTCTTCGTCGGAAATGAGCGCCGCGGAGTTCTCTTCCGTCGGAAACTTCGGTTTTCTGGGCGGGCAATATCTTTACGCCGGCGCGCCCTCGTCCCTTTCGGGGAATCTTTCGCTCGGTTTTTCGCCGTCCGTAAAGTTTTCCGGGTCAGCCACGGGGATATTGACATACTCCGGTTCTTATCGAGGCGCCAAGGAAGTCGCCCAACTCGCCGGAGGCGGGACTCTTTTTCAGGACGCGCAGTCGCACGTCGGATCGCTTAAGATCGTCCTCTCTCCGTCGAAAAAAATCAAAATCCGTCCGCTCGTCTCTTATAGAAAAGAGTTGCTGAGGGAGACCCTCGGCGAACAATGGACCAAAGGTCTTTTCGATTACGACAAAATCTCCGCCGGAGCCGAAGCGGAGTGCGAGTTTTCCAAAAAACACTCCGCCGCCGTCGGAGCGGATTATTTTACTCTCGCGTTTCCCAATTATGTGTCGCTTGAATCGCGACAGACCGCCGACTTGGGGCGCGAACAAGCAGGCGCAAAAACATTGGACAGCGCGAACCTTATGATTTCGGCGCGGTCTTCGCATGCCTTCGGGCGCAAACTCAAACTGCGCCTCGACGCCGCTTCCGTCGCCAAGAACTATCCCGACCAGCCGGTGGCGACTTCCCTTGACGCGCTTTCGGCAACCCAAAAAAGAGCCGATGCCGCCATCGCCTCGGCGGCTTCCGTTTCTTTCCCGTTTTCGTTTTCCCGCGACGTCGGGCTTATCGTCGAGCCGGGCTACTCCTACTCTTCGCTGGATTCCAACCAGAACCGCGCGGACGCCCGCAAGGCCCGTTTCATCGCCGATTACTACGACTATAACCAGGGCGCTCCGTCCGCGAATCTTCATTTTATCTTCGGAAAAAAACCCGCGGTCGTTACGCTCGGCGGCTCACTGTCGTCCAGAAACTACTCGTCGAGACCCGTCCAGAACGCGGACGGGGATTATCTGACCGACAAGATTTACGTCAACGAGACGCTTTCTACTCTCGCCGCGGCGTATCCCGTCGCCAAAGACCTCAAAGCCCGCGCGTCGGTGTCGCATCTTAAATCCGAGTCGAATATGGAATACGAATCCGTTTACAAATATAACTTCGAATCGTCCGCCTATTTCATAGGATTCAATTTTGATTTTTAAGTATTGTCGGAGGAAATTATGAGTGAAAAAAATTTTATAAAATCGTTATTGCGACTCGTAGGAGTGGACCTGTCCACTCGCTTGGTAGCAAGCCGAGCCCACGATGTAGCCGCACGCCTTTGGCGTGCCTTTTTGCAATTGCGAGCCCACAAAATCCGGCGAATGGTCCCACGGGGATTTCCCTCGGTCACAATTCGCCTGCCGCTCGCTATTTTAATCACCGCCATCCCCATCGCTTTGTATGCCGCCGCGCCGC
>JASEHK010000063.1 GCA_030018875.1 Endomicrobiia bacterium
GGGCAATTCTTTTTTGAGATTTTCAAATAATGCCTGAATTTCAGGACTATCATCCATATCGTTATTGACAGCGGCGGAAGTGTTCATATTTTCATCAATCATCCGCTTGTCCTTCATCTTTTATATTTTGTCTGCGGAGACAAGTAATATTTTCTCATCGTCTCGTCGGATTCTTCAAAAGATTCCGATATGTGAAAAAACAATTTGTCGGGCATATATATATCTTTCTATCACCGCGTTCGGTTATGAGAAAATCCGCGGATGACGCTTAAACCATTATGTTTATTATACCAAAAATGCGAGACGCTGCGTTGACGGGAACGGCAGGAACGCCCTTGACAAACCCGCCGCGATTATGGTATATATTGCGATGTAGCGTAAAGGCGGGCGCGCGCAACGGTGCGCCGATGACCGCTTAAAATATACGAGGCGACGATGCCCGTGTCCCGGAAACAATCCGGACGCGGGTTTTTTATTTTTACGGATTAACCGCGCGAAGTGTTATCTGAAAAAAATCGCGTCGGGAAGAAAAATAATGTGCGGAATAATAGGAATAATAAATCTTGACCGGCGGAGATTTTCCGGCGAACTCATAGCCAAAGGATTATCTCATCTTAAAGACCGGGGCAACGGCCTGGGCTCCGGCTACGCCGGATACGGCATCTATCCGGACAATCCCGACGACTGGTGCTTCCACATATTTTTTACGTCGGAAGACGCCCGCCTCAAAACCGAGCAACGCCTCGACGCCGCTTTCAAGGTCACAAAAAAAGAGCCGCTCCCCGTCAAACCTATGACGAGCGTCAAAAGGCCTCCTCTGATATGGAGATATTTTCTTAAAATACCGGCGATTAGACCGACATCCACCGGCTCCGCCGAGGAGCGCGAAAAAAAATATATCTTCGCGCTGGTAATGGAAATCAACTCGTCCGGCGAAGGCGCTTTCGTGGCGTCGAGCGGAAAAAATATGGGGATATTCAAGGGCGTCGGATTCCCCGACGAAATGGCCGAGTTCTACCGTCTCGACGAATACCGCGCGACGGCATGGACGGCTCACAACCGCTTTCCGACGAACACGCCGGGTTGGTGGGGCGGGGCGCATCCCTTCGGCCTGGCGGAACTCTCGCTGGTTCATAACGGCGAAATCTCGTCGTTCGGCATCAACAAAAGGTATCTGGAAAGTTTCGGTTATCATTTGGCGCTTCAGACGGATTCCGAAGCCATACTTTATCTTTTCGATTTTCTTACGCGCATCCACCGGCTGCCTCTTGAAATCGCTGCGGTCGCGCTGACGCCACCCCATTGGGAAATAATAGATTGCTTGCCGCCCGACGAAAAAAAGCTCTACACCGCGCTTCGGATGATTTACGCCTCGTGCCTCATAAACGGGCCATCTGCCCTCGTGCTGGGATTCGACAGCGGAATGATGGGCCTCAACGACAGAATAAAACTCCGGCCTCTTGTCGCGGCGGAAAGCAAGTCTTTCGCTTATATCTCGTCGGAAGAATCCGGAATCGTCGCGGTGGCTCGGGAAAAATTAAAGAAAATCCGCCACCCCGCGGCGGGCGAGCCGGTCATATTCAAATACCGCCCAACAAAAAATCAAATCAAGCCCGTCACAAATCGCGATGGCTCAAAAACCGGCGGGCATCAATCATGAGACATAAACAAAATCTTGTCGAGTTCAAAATAATCCGCGACCGCGAGCGCTGCATACAGTGCGAGGTGTGCGCCAGACAGTGCGCATTCGAGGCGCATATATTCGACGCGGATGCCCGCGAGATGGAATCCGTCGACGCCCTCTGCGCAGGATGCCAGAGATGCGTGTCGCTTTGCCCCACGCGAGCGCTCACCGTCATAAAAAACCCTCAGGAGTTCCGGCCGGATTCTTACTGGACAAAAAATGTCCTTCAGGGAATTTACAAACAGGCCGACACCGGCGGGGTTCTTTTGTCGGGAATGGGCACGGACAAGATTTACAAATCCTACTGGGACAGGATACTTCTGGATGCCAGCCAAGTAACCAACCCGTCGATAGACCCTCTGCGCGAACCGATGGAACTGCGCACCTATCTGGGCGCAAAACCCGAAAAAATCGAGTTGCGCTCCGTCGGAAAAACCCGCAAGCCGCGCTTGGCCGTGAAACTTGCCCCGCAACTACGCCTTGAAACTCCGATAATGTTTTCGGCGATGTCCTACGGCGCCATATCCTACAACACCATTACGGCGCTGGCGCGGGCGGCGGCGAAAAGCGGAACTTTTTGGAACACGGGCGAGGGCGGTTTTCCGAAGGCGCTTTACGAATATGCTCCTCACACGATAGTCCAGGTGGCGTCGGGCCGTTTCGGAGTCCATTCGGGATATTTGAACGCCGCTTCAGCCGTTGAGATAAAAATAGGACAGGGCGCAAAGCCCGGTATCGGCGGACATCTTCCCGGCGAAAAAGTCAGCCGGCTTATATCGGAAACTCGTATGATTCCCGAGGGCTCCGACGCAATCTCGCCGGCCCCTCATCACGATATTTACTCGATAGAAGATTTGGCGCAACTCATCGGAGCGCTCAAAGAAGCGACGCGCTACGAAAAACCTATATCCGTAAAGATCGCCGCCGTGCACAACGCGGCGGCAATAGCGTCCGGCATCGTGCGGGCGGGCGCAGACATCGTGGCGATAGACGGTTTTCGAGGAGGAACGGGAGCCGCTCCGACGAGAATCCGCGACAATGTGGGCATACCGATAGAACTGGCTCTGGCTTCCGTGGACGAACGCCTGCGCAAAGAAGGCATACGTCACCGCGCATCCATCGTCGCCGGCGGGGGCATAAGAAACTCGGCCGATGTCGTCAAGGCCATCGCTCTGGGCGCGGACGCGGTTTACATAGCGACATCCGCGCTTGTCGCGGTGGGTTGTCATATGTGCCAGAAATGTTACACGGGAAAATGCAACTGGGGCATCGCCACGCAGAACGATTATCTCGTAAAGCGTCTCAATCCCGATATCGCCTCGGAAAGGCTCTCCAACCTTCTTAAGGCATGGTCGCGCGAAATCAAAGAAATGCTCGGCGGAATGGGCATAGACGCCATAGAATCTTTGAGGGGAAACCGCCTGCGCCTCAGGGCAGTGGATATGACGGATACGGAAATGACCATACTCGGAATCAAGCCAGCAGGGGAATCACTATGAAAAAAATATACGCGAAGCCCGAATACTGCATGGCCTGCCGCCTTTGCGAGATAGCGTGCTTCGTCAAACATTCGAAATCAAAAAAAATAATCAAGGCCTTCCGCGAAGAGCGCGGCGAGTTTCAGGCAAGAATCATCGTCGAGCAGAGCGGCCCTGTCTCATTCGCGCTGCAATGCCGCCACTGCGAGGACGCGGGGTGCATAGAGGCATGTCTTACGGGAGCGATGACGCGCAATCCCGACGGAGCCGTCGTCTGCGACGAAAACAAATGCGTCGGGTGCTGGTCGTGCATAATGGTCTGCCCTTACGGTGTAATAAACCATGACCGGAGACGCAAAAAAATAGCGGCCAAGTGCGACCTTTGCCCCGATAAAAACACACCGGCCTGCGTCGAGGCCTGTCCCAACGAGGCGCTTGTTTATGAATAAAAAAATAAAAAACCGGCGACACAAATCCTTAAAACACTCCGGCGGCGGCCGTATCGGAAAACCCGGCGAAAGCTCAGTAAAATATCTTATCGTCGGCGCGGGGCCGGCGGCTATCGCCGCGATAGAAGCGATAAGAAAACGCGACAAGCGCGGCGCGATAACGATTGTGTCGTCGGAAAAAGAGGTGTTTTACTCTCGACCGCTCATATCTTATCTTCTTGCGGACGATATCGGCGAAGAGAATCTCTTCTACCGCGGAGAGGATTTCATATCCGCGAACGCGCCATTGCGCATAATCGCGGGAGCGCCTGCATCTTCGATAAATCCCCGGGACAAAACCGCGGCCATCGCCTACGGACGGGTCTTGAAATGGGAAAAACTCATCATCGCTTCAGGCGGAGTTCCCATAGTTCCGCCGGCGATATTGGGAGCCAAAAATCTAAGGACATTTACGACGATAGAAGACGCCCGGCGGCTCGACGCCGACATAAAATCGGGAGCAAAGCGCGCGGTGGTCGTAGGCGGAGGTTTCATAGGTCTGAAATGCGCCGAGGCGCTCGTCAAACGGGGAGTGTCTGTCACACTCGTCGAACTTGCCATGCATGTTTTGCCCTCGCTGCTCGACGACGTCTCGGCCGGCATATTTCAAAAAAACCTTGAGCGCCACGGCGTGTCTGTCAGAACTCTCTCAAGCGTCGAGAAAATATACGACGGCGGAAAGAAACTCAAATTATCCGGTGGCGAAGTCATCGAAACCGACATAATAATATCCGCCGTGGGCGTGCGCCCGAACGTGTCCTTTTTGGAGGGTTCGCTGATACGCATGGGAAAAGGCGTCATCGTCGGAGATGATATGCGCTCAAGCGCCGACGGAGTATTCGCGGCCGGCGACGCGGCGGACGTGCCGGAGTTTTTTTCGGGCGCTCGGCGGGCCGTGCCGATATGGCCCGTGGCGCGCCAAACCGGAGCAATTGCCGGCGAAAACGCCGCAGGCGGAGCCGCGAGAGCCGCGGGCGCGCTGACAATGAACTCCATCGAGGTCTTCGGCCTCGCAGTAATCTCGGCAGGGAGCGTAAATCCTTCGCCCGACTCGGGAACGGCTTTCCTCGACGGGGCAGCCGTCGAAACCGCCGACGGACTTGCAGATTTGCCCGACGGAACCCCTCGTTATAAAAAACTTGTCTTCGATGGCGGCGGCCGCCTCGCGGGATTCATAATGCTGGGAGACGTCGAACGCGCAGGCATCTACACGGAACTCATAAAGAACCGCGCATCCGTGGCCGCTTTCAAACGCGACCTCGCCGGCGACTCGTTCGGCTTTATATGCGTCGGAGAAGAGAACTGGAAAAAGCGCATCATGCCGCTGGAAGTATGAAAATAAAAAATACGCTCATAAACGCCCGCGGCGCGGACTACAAAACCCTCAATGAAAAAATCCGCGCGGCCGTAACCGCAAACGGGACCGCGCGCATAACCCTCGACGGCGTAAACGGCCAGCGCTTCATCGCGGCCGGCCTCGAGAGACACGTCGCCATAGTCGTCAACGGCGTCCCCGGCAATGACATAGGCGCCTTCATGAACGGGCCGGAAATATTCATCCGCGCCAACGCGCAGGACGCTGTCGGCAACACAATGTCAGGAGGCCTGCTCGCCGTCGCCGGCCACGTATCGGACGCCGCCGGCTACAGCATGCGCGGCGGACTGATAGTCATAAGAGACACCGCAGGATATCGCACCGGAATCCACATGAAAGAATACCGCTCAAGCGTTCCGACCATAATAATAGGCCGGGCGGCACGCGACTTTCTGGGAGAATACATGGCGGGCGGTCGCATAATAATCTTCGGCATCGGCTCTAAAATCGCCTGCGGAAATTATCCCGGAACAGGCATGCACGGAGGGGCGATATACATGCCCTCGGACAAACTTCCCTCCCGTCTGCCGGACGGCATCACGTCTGCCAACGTAACCACGGCGGACACGGCCGTCATAGAAAGCGCCGCGCAAGACTTCGCCCGCGCGCTCGGCATAACGCGCAAAGAACTTCCCTCGACGAAAAAAACCTCGTTTTCAGTTATACGGGCGGCATCCAACAGACCCTACGGCAGTCTCTACGCCTACTGAGTTTTTAGTAAACGACCCAGGGAGACGCTTTCATTTTGTATAATCAAACCTCGGGAATGTTTTTCATCTGTGAAAATAAAGATTGGCGGATTCTTTTTAACGTCGTACCACCGACACGCCGCTCGCATTTTCGCGGCCGGGGCGACTCTATTTTTCTCGACGATAACACTATACGCGTTTTCCATAAATCCCGCCGCGCCCAAAGGCGGCGAGGCTTTCGTATTCTCCTTCAAGCCCTCGGGGTTCCTGACCTACGAAATAATCTACGATTCCAAAACCTACATAACTTACCTCGCCGACAACGGCAAAAGAGAGATATTCCTTCCCGTGGCCATCGAGTCGTCGGGAGAGGGTAAGGTCGTCGTCGTAAAAAAATTGCTGGGAATCAAAATCGCCGAGGCCAAAATCCCCGTCAGGATAACGCCGCGCGAAATAGAGGTTGTTCGTCTGCGTCCGCCAAGCGAAAAAATGCGCGACTCAAAACCGCCGCTGCCCGACGAGAGAGAGCGTCTTCTGGCGTCTCTTAAAACCGTAACCGCCGCAAATTTCAGGGACAGTCCGTTTATCCCGCCGCTCGAAGGCAAACGCGGGGAGGGCTTCGCCGTTCGCAGAGAGGGCGCGAAATACTCCTATTATCACAAAGGGGTGGACATTTCGACTCCCGCCGGCGTTCCCGTAACCGCGTCCAACTCAGGCGCGGTCGCCATCTCGTCGGAAAACTTCAATGTGACGGGCAAAACCATCGTCATAGACCACGGCAGAGGGCTCTTAACCTGCTATTACCATATGGACTCGCTCCTCGTATCCGAGGGGGAAAAAGTCGCCCGCGGTCAAATCATAGGCACGGTTGGTTCCACAGGCTGGTCCACGGGGCCTCACCTGCATTTCGGCGCGTATCTTCAGGGGGAAGCCATAGACCCGCTGTGGCTCATAGAGTTTACCTCAACGACAAAATAGGAAGACGGGCCGCGGCATCCCGAATCTGTCATTGCGAGGAAGGAGTCCCGCCAAAGGCGGGATAAACTCCGCGACTGACGAAGCAATCTCGCTTATTGTGGGATTACTTCGTCGTCATCAAGTGTAAACACTTGATGCCTTCTCGCAATGACAGCTATTTTGGCATCGCACGGACTTTGAAACAAGCCACTCGCCGCCGCCGTTTTGCCTTTGCCTTTACTCCAACCACTAAACACCGCACACTGCCTTAACCTCCCGCCCGCTTGACAACAATGTCGTTTTCTTATACAATATTACCGAATACTAAACAGGAACGATTACTAAATAGAAAAATATGAGCAAAATCGAACCGCCCGCCAAAACGCTGCGCATCGGAAAAACTCTGAGGGAAGCCGGACTCAAGGTTACTCCGCAGAGGAGCGCCATATTGGAGTATCTTTTTTCAACGTATGCACACCCATCGGCCGAAACCATCTATAACGAACTGCGAAAAAAATACCCGGCCGTGAGCCGCAACACCGTCTATCAAACTCTTGATTTTTTCGAGAGGCAACGGCTTATTTTTGCTATAATGGACACAAAGGGCGTCAGGCGCTACGACGCGCACACCGAGCCGCATATCCATCTCGTGTGCCTCGACTGCGGCGCCATAATAGACGTCCCATACGACGACAGACGCATACTGGGAAAGGTCAAAAAACACTTCAAACCCGAAAAATCAGTCGTTTATATTTATGGCCGATGCGTTACGGAAGACCCCTCCGGCTGTGGCGTTCGTAAGGAGTAAAAAAATGGAAAAATGGAAATGTATCGTCTGCGGTTACATCTATGACCCCGAAAAAGGCGACCCCGACAACGGCGTCGCCCCCGGCACAAAGTTCGAGGACATACCTGAAACTTGGGTCTGCCCCGAATGCGGCGTCGGCAAAGATATGTTTGAGAAGCAGTAGGCAGGGGTTAGTAGGCAGGGGTTAGGCCCTGATACCTGTCTGCTGATTTCTGTCTACTATTTTCATTGGAGGCACTATGAAATCAATAAAAATTCTCGATAATCTCCACTGGGTGGGCGCGGTAGACTGGGACGCGCGCGAATTTCACGGACATTCATACTCCGTGCATCGCGGCACGACCTACAACGCATACCTGATAATAGACGAAAAAATCGCCCTTGTGGACTCCGTCCATACACCATTTTCCGACGAGTTACTCGCGCGCGTGTCGTCTCTAATCG
>JASEHK010000064.1 GCA_030018875.1 Endomicrobiia bacterium
TTCACAGGCCGACCAAGGTCGGCGACTACAATAACAGGGCGACCAAGGTCGCCCCTACGCGTATTTTTTTAATCCTACGCGGCGCGTAGGGGTGGGCTTGCCCACCCACTAATTACTTTGTCTTTGGGCGCCCCAGCGCGCGATCCGTTTCAAAATTCCTCGTCAAATAATTCTCTATGGAAACGTTCTAAAAAGACAAAAACAACAACAACAAAGTTTATTTACCGGACAGACGCGAAGATATGCCCCGCACCGCCGACAACGCCTCCGGATGACACATTACCAATATGTCCGCGCCGCCTTGAAGATACCCCGCGGCGCAAACGGCCTCCCAAATTATACCTCTTTTTTCGAACGCTCCCCATCCTGGAGCAGCGTCGTCGGGAGTGATGGCTTCTTTTAACTTCCAGCACTCCGCTCCGACGAAGTTTATCATTGGAGTCGCCAACATCGCGTCTCCGGAAAGTCCGGCTATGCGGGCGCGTTCCATTATGGTGTAGCAATACTCGTAACCGTAGCCCAGCGCCCCCGTGGTCTGATGGACGACTATCCTCTCAGACGGAAAACCCGCGTCGGATATTAGGATATTAAGTTGTTTGGCCAGGTTGATGTCTATCGGGGCTTCTGAAATCAGCGCGTGAGAATCGGCGAGAGCGGCGGCTGATAGCGTCTTGTAATTGTCCTTGGTCGCAATGCCTATGAGGGCGTTTCGTCCCGATAGGGCGCGGCTGACCGCCGGCATAACGTCGAGGTCTTTTTGCAAGACCTCGCAACCTATCACCGCGACGGGAACCGACACGGCCTCGGACACGGCTCGGGCGATTCGGGCCGCCTCCGAGGGAGAACGGTCGAGCGACTCGGGGTTGGCCCCTGAAAGCCTCAAGAATACAATGTCAGCGCCGGAGGCCTCGGCCTTTTTGGCCCATGCGACGGGGTCGTCCCAGACGTCGCGCCAGATTTTAGACAACGGCTCCGGCCATTGGGTCGGCGGGACATCGGCGATTTCTATGGCAAGCGACGGGGGATTTCCCGTCGAGCCTTCGCCGTCCGCGAACGGCAGAGCGGCCGCGCCGCCGATTTTCAATATCTTCGACGGCGAAGCGCCGAGCGTGATTTCGTTTATTTTAGATGTCCACTTCTCGAAATATTTTTCCATAAGATTCTCAACAATCATTGCGAGGAGCGGGATTTCTCGCTTGTCATTGCGACCCCGACGTTACGTCGGGGGAAGCAATCTCGCCTTGGCGGGATTGCCACCGTCATCTCCATCTGGGAGATGACCTCGCAATGACACCCGTGTGACGCAGGGCGGCAAATCGGACGCCCTCAGGTCTCGTGCGGCGAGACGAGGGGCTCCAGAATCTCCCGCGGAAAATCTTTCAGTAAGAATACGTTCGAACCCGACGAAAGCATACCGCCTATCTCGGCGATTTCAGGAATTACCGCCGCTATTTGGGTATCTTTTCCGACGATATCGCGCGCCGAAGATATGGCGGCTTCACGCTCGGCATCGCTTTTTATCCGGTTCAGAACGAGGGATATATTCTTCACTTTTAGTTCGAGAGACGCGGACAACAACTTTATTCTGGCGGCTGCGCGAAGCGCCACTATCGAAGAATCCGAAACGATGAAAAGATTGTCAACGTCGTCGGTAGTGCGGCGAGAAAGATGCTCAAGCCCGGCCTCATTGTCTACGAGCAGAACAGCGTATTTGGATGCGAGGCGCGTCATCGCGGCGCGCAAAACCTCATTGACGAAACAATAGCATCCGGGGCCTTCCGGCCGTCCCATAGCAAGCAGGTCGTAGCCGTCGTTTTCGGAAAGTATCTCCGATATTTTCAGCGCAGTGAAATCCGGCTTCGACATTCCGGACGGCGGCTGGTCGCGCTTGAGCGATTCTCTCAAATCCGAGACGGTAGCGTCATACTTCACACCCAGATAGTAGTTCAGATTTGCGTTGGGGTCGGCGTCCACGACAAGAGCCGGACGCGCGCCTTTTTCGACGAGCGCGCGAGTCATCATCGCCGTGAAAGTCGTTTTGCCAACGCCGCCTTTTCCGGCTGTCGCTATGCGAAGCGTCATTTCTTGCCTCCGCGCGCGAGCGAGGCCGCAAGATATTCTTTCGCCGTCGGGAAAAGATTTTCGTCGGTGTGCGGGAAAAACATGGCCGAGGTATATTCGTTCATAAAATAAGGATTGGCGCCAAGGTCTATGTAAGTCATTTTGCGCGCGACGTCATCGGCGATGCGGCGGGCATCCGAAGACACCAGCATTCTGGCGGCTCCTTCCAGAGACGAGTTGCCGATGAACTTATATTTTTCGACGGGGATGTCGGGAAGCATCCCTATGACGACGGCTTTTTTCGCGTCGAGCGAGTTGCCGAATCCGCCGGACACGTATATCTTTGCGATATCGGACGCGGAGTACCCGGTCTCTTTGAGAAGAGCCGAGATGCCCATAAACACGGCGCCCTTGGAGCGCATCAGGTTTTGGACGTCGGCTTCCGTTATCACTATGTCCTCGCCGGTGGCTGTATCCGTCGAGGGCACGAGCACGAACTCCAAGCCCGCGCCTGTTTCATCGTCGTATTTTCTGACCCTGATATCCGCCGCGTCGAACTTACCGGAGCGATTCATAACGCCGGTGGCCAGAAGTTCGCAGAGAATATCTATGAGTCCGGTGCCGCAGACGCCTTTGGGTTTTTCGGAGTTTATCGTCGAAAAAATCAATCCGGAGCCGCGGCCGCCGAGGGAAGAGACTTTGTTTATCGCGCCTGATACGGCGTGCAGGCCGCTTTTTATTCCCACGCCCTCGAAGGCCGGGCCGGCGCTACAGGCGGCGCAGACGAGAAACTCGGAATTGCCCAGCACAATTTCTCCGTTGGTGCCGGCGTCCACAAACAGACAGGGTTTTTCCGACGAGAGTATGCCCGTGGCGAGAAGTCCCGCCGTGATGTCTCCGCCGACATAGGCGCTGACGCAAGGCGCCGCAAACAGAGCGGCGTTCGCGTTGATATTCAGCCCCAGCCTTTCAGGAGAAACCGTCGGGAAAAACTGAATGACGGGCGCGAACGGCTCCAGCCGCACCCTCGACGGATTGATTTTGTAAAGGATATGCGCCATCGCCGTATTGCCCGCGACGGAGACCGCCGAGACGTCCTCGGGGCGAATCCGTCCCGAGTAAAGAAGCGAGGCGACCAGATCGTTAATCGTGGAGACGGCCAGATGCGCCAGGGCGTCGAGGCCGTCGGGATTGGAGGCGTAAATCATGCGGGTGATGACGTCTTCGCCGTGAGCGATCTGACGGTTATAAGCGACTTTGGCGTCGAGCACCGACGATGATTTAATATCTATCAGCGCGGCTGCGACGGTAGTGGTGCCGACATCAACGGCTATGCCGTAATTCCGCGAAGACGTGTCGCCTTTTTCCGCGGCGAGGACGCGCGCGGAAACCGGATGGCGGTCGCGGAACACCGAGAACGTCCTGCCGTTGGCCCCGGAAAGCGGCCCGGCGATTTCACGAAGCAAATCAAGGGGGACCGATATGTCGGCCACAGCGGCCTTGGCGCTCAAAACGGTCGCGACCTTTTCGAACTCTCCGGAAGAATCCCGTGACATTTCCGACGAGGAAACAAATATCTTTTCCACGGCGGGGGCGGCTGGATATTCTTTCAGCGGGACTAACTTGGGACGAGACTCCGAGTAGATTTCTTCAAGTCTGGACAGTTCGGGAACGAATATCTCCGTGTCCCGAGCGGGTGTCTTGGCGCGGCAAGCCCGAACAGACCTGCCTCCGATTTTGACAAGACATCGCCCACAACTCCCGTTGCCGCCGCAACGCGCGTTGAGATATACGCCGCCGGCGCGCAGGGCGTCCAGAAGCAAAGAGCCCTCGTCGGCGAATATCGTTTTATTGTAGGGCTGAACCTTTATTGAGATGCTCATAGGATTTAGAATTAAGTGGTAAGGATTAAGCAAAATTCCGACATTTTTCAGTTCCTGAACTCTTTTAAGAAACGAGGCAGACCGCCGGCTTCTTTCGGCCCGACGACGGCGGTAAAACCCGTGAGGTCGGAGAGTTTTCCGCTTATGACCGCCACATATCCGGGAACGACGACTTTTTTGTGCGAGACGGCTTCGAGCGCTCCCGATTTTTTCATCGCCTCGGCGATAATCTCCGGCGAAAATTTCTCCGCCGACCATGCCGTCAGAACCGACATACCTTCCGTATCCACCACGAGAAGATGACAGGGAACTCTACTTGATTCTATCTCCGGCACGACGGAATAATACGTGAGCGAAAAATTGGTCGTAACCAGAAGCGGCGAGTCCGGTGTGACCGCGCCTATTTTGTAGAGCTTCGCCTCGACGGAAACCGGCTTCTGCGGGTCGGTGTAGATATTCTGTCTGAGAGAAACAAGCGCGAGGTGCGCGCCGGCGTCGGATGTCTTCACGGCCACAATACTTGCGTACTTTTCGATGTACTGCGCGGCCTCGGCGGCTTCGGAAATTACGTCGTAAGCGCGAGCGCCCTCACCTTCACCTACGACAGCGGCGGCGGAGGTCATCGCAATTACGGGACGGCCGAGCGCGCGGTTATTTTTCTTTAAGGACAGACGCCTGAGTTGAACGAGAACGTCGAGGGTTTCAGCCGGTGACTGAAACTTCAGGACAAAAATCAAATTACCGAATTTTGCCAGAGAGACCGCTTCGGAGACGGCGGCACATTCGTCGAGGGAGCGGCACCCTACGGCGAGAGGCAAACCCGAAGCCGCGGCAAAGTCGAGATGTCTCTTAAAACCGTCCGCGGACGGCGAGGCGACTATAAACTTCCTGTCGGGATGAGCGGACGCGACAGGCGCTATGACATCGGCCGACGGCGATGAGAGTATCACAAGCATTCCGGACTTGAAGGCCGCCGACGCCAAAATCTTGAAATCCCCGGGATCGGTCTTGGTTTGTTCGACGAAAATAAACTCTGTCCTGACCTGTTCTCCGACACGCTCGAACTTCAAAGCGGAAGCCGCGGCGATGGCCGCTTCGCCATCCGCGACCGACGAGGCGTCGGAAACGCAAACCGCCAGGCCGCACGCGTTCCAGAAAGTTTTTTCGTGCCGGAACAGCACTGTCTCGCCGCCGAGTTTGATGACGCCCGCGTCGTCCTTTATCTCGACGGTTTTTATCGGCGGTTCGGCGGACGCCTCAAGCGCGCGGCGCGATTCGTCTGAAACGTCGGGACATTTTTCCAAAGACGCTTTTTTCGCGGCGAGGGCCATAGCGAAGGCAAGGCACGTCGGTAAACCGCATTTTTTGCAGTTGGTCTTGGGCAGCAGTTTGTAGATTTCGAGTCCTGTCATTTTTTTAGCGCGCTATCATACATTTGCCTTGGATATCATTGTGACACCGCAGGAGAAAGCGCCGGCCGAATTCTCATCCGATTATCGGCGGCATCGAAAGAGCGGGGTGGTTTTTTGCGACGAGGTATTCCAAAAGTTTGTCGGGCTCCGTCGCTACGGCCTCGTCGGCGATCTTATCGAGCAAGTCCGGTTCGCCGGCCTCGGCGGCACGCGCTTTAATTTTATCGCCGATGAACTCTTTCATTTCCTTCGTCATCCATACGACTCGCTTGATACCGCCCTCGGGCACCAGAAACTTTTTGCTGGCGATGTAAAGCCTGCCTATGCCCAGAAACCCGGGCACCTGATTGCCCCCGCCGACGGAACTCGCCAGGGTTGTAAAGGTCATCCCGACGGGCGTGGGACCCGAATATCCGCGATTGACCACTATCACGCCGTTGGCTTCGGGCATCACGGCCACTATCGCCTCGAAACATCCGCAGGACGTCGTCGGATTTTCCATTATCGCGTAGTTCTCGAAACGCTCCACCGCGCGGTTCGACGCGGACTTGACGAAATCGTTGACTCCGGCCCATTCCCCTCCGACAGCGTCGAGCATCTTGCTCTTTTTTATCGGCTGGTTCATACCTTTAGGATTTATTTCGTAGGCGGCTTTTCCGTCGAGCCAATTGTACGCCCCGCAAAGGCCGAGCTTCTCGGGAGTTATCACGCAAACGTGATTGGGCGCGTAGGATTGGCACAATGTGCATGAGTAAAAAATATCCACGCTCTCGTCGGTCATACTCGCCACGCGCTCGTCGCGAATATCGTAAGAGCGGCGGGCATCGTCGAGAAACGGTTTCATTTTTTCGGTATCGGTATAAATCGTCACGCGGACTTTATCCACGAGAGACGGATATTCCTCGATGAACTTGGCGCGGAGGATTTCGCCCAGGTGCCTCAGAGAAAAACCCGACGCGGCGGCCTCTTTTGATATGCGGAGCCAAGTCAAATCCCGCTGGCCCATGTGAAAAATCCCCATCGCATAATTGAGATAATGATGTATCTGCCGCTCGAGTATCGGCTCAAAATCTTTCAGCATTTTACGCCCGGCGACTTCAATGAGGATGCCGAGGTCTGATCGCGCCGGCGAATTACCGTCGGCGGGTTTCAGCGAAGGCAGGTCGGGGCCGACGACGGCGATTTTTCCGTCCTCGATTTCTTCCATCGGCCGCATAATAAGATACTCGAACGCCTTGGTGTATTTCCCGCCGAACTCGTAAGCCGTCTGTTCCTTGCGGACCCTCTCGCCCTCGAAGGCCGGGCTCACCGGCACGGGGCAGTCAATCTTCGTTATCTTTACTTTTATGCCGCGCATCTCGGCGGCGCGGGCGACTATTTTGGAGTAGTCCTTTTCGACGACGAGCGCGCCGGGAATTTCCGGAACATCCTGGTCGGTTATAACGGGAAATCCCAGATATATCGCGGCGGCCGCGGCGGCGACCTTTATCTCATCGAGCGGGCCAAGAGCCAGAACGAACGCCAGCACACGCTCTTTCGTATATCGGAGAACCTCATCGGACGAGCCCGGGCGGACGCCTCCGAAAGTAAGCGCCCCTCTCATCGCCCAGTCCAGAGGATAGACGGCGGAAGCCGTGTCGCGCCCGTAAGAAGCTATGTAATTGTCCCAGCCGGTCTGAATGTTTTCCGCTTTAAGTTGGTCTATTATGGATGTTCCGCCGACGGCGGAAGGGACCTGCGCCGAACCTCCGGCGAATATCAATATGCTCCTTTTCTGGAGTTCTCTGACGATGGCCACGGCGGTTTTGGAATCGGGCGCGGCGCCGAGTATGGCCGCGAAACCGGGAAGCCGCCCGTCGGCGAGCTGAATGCCGAGGGTGCGCAAAATAGTGTCGGAAAAAAAGCCGTCGCAATCTTCCTGCGGCTCGGCTCCTTGAAGATAATCCACGGCCTTGATTATCTCCGCGCCGTAGATGGCGGCTTCTCCGGCGGCAAGGGCGGCCGGGATTCCACCCGCCTTGACGGCTCCGTCGAGAACAGAAACGGCGCGGACAAGAATTTTTCGCGCGGAGGCCACGTCGGCAACGTCCTCGCCCAGCAACGACGAAACGGCGGGAAACTTAAAAGCGGTGTCGGGAAAAGAAAGCGCGGCCGATTCCCCCGACGCTAAAGCGGCCGAATCGAGCTTGGCTTTGGCGGCTTCAAGAATCTTCCGCGAGCCTTCCAGAGCGAGTTTTACGACGGCGTTCGACATTTTGATTATCCTCAGGATAAAATATTCGATGTCATTACGAGAAGCGTATGACAAAAACGCAGAGATTTACCGAGTGAGTATATCAAATCTTTAAGATGCACAAAAAAAATCCCCCCGCCTGACCTTTATGTAGAAGGCGGCAGGGAGATTTTTTTAATCCGGCGTCGGGACAGCGCGTCCGCTCATCTCAGCCACCAAGGGTATTTAATGATTTTAACGTTGAAAGTCAAGGTTTTTTTGAAAAATATAAAAAAACCAATAAAGTAAGTCAAGAAACCAAT
>JASEHK010000065.1:0-1079 GCA_030018875.1 Endomicrobiia bacterium
CCGCGCCTGAAAAAAAACTTACCGCCGCGTCATCCTTTCGTATTCCTCGAAATATCTTTGCGCCTCCGACGGACGGGTCTTAGAAAGCGCGAGTCCCATGTTGTAGCGGGCTGCGGCAAATGACGGCTCTCTGGCGATGATATCGGAGAAAATTTTCTCGGCGGATGCGTAATCCCCCCGGGCATAGCGCATTAGCCCGAGCTCGTTGGCGGCCGTCGGATTGAAGTTTTGTCGGAGCGCCTCTTCAAACGCCGTCCGCGCGCGGTCAAAATTCCCCATCCGCGAATACGCCATGCCCGCGTTGACCTTCGACGAAGAGTTCGCGGGTTCGAGACGATACGCTATCTCGAAATTGAGCGCCGCCGGCCCGTAATCGCCGCGCGCAAAATAAAGCGTGCCCAGATTGTTCCATGCCGCGGACGAATCGCCGGATATGGAGAGCGCCTCCAGATAAAGCCTTCGAGCGCGCTCAAAGTCGCCGAGACCGGCGCGGTAAAGCCCCGTGTTTGTGAGAGCCGAAGAGTAATACGAAACCACGTGTTCGCTGAAGAAATCCCGACGGTAAAGCAAGCGGGGCATTCCTCTCATCACGTAAAAGACAAAATAATCTTCGAGCGAAGGCGAAGCGCCTGTTCGATAGGTAGTGATGGTTTTCGGCTGCGGCGAAATGAGTTCGCGCATTATCCCGAGAGGCCTTGAACCTGCGCCCGACGGAAACTTGGACGGAAGTTCGGCGAGAATCATTTTCGAGCCCATGTTGTGCGATATTATCATCTCGGCGAGTTCGCGGCCGGATGTTATTTCTCCCGACGGCAATATGTCAGGATGCAAGCGCTTGAGCCTCTCGTATCCCCAGCGCGTTCGAAAGTAAACGGCCTTCTTTATGTCGGTACGTCGCCCGAGAACATACTGAAAGTAGTCGGTGGCGAAGGCCGTCGTGTCGTCGGGGTCGTATATTATCGCGCCCGGACGGGCGGTCGCCAGAACGTTGCGGGCGTAATCGTGGGCGTGAAAGTCCAGACGGTAGAAACACTCAGGAAGAGCGCGAAAGAGTATCACGGCCGAAGATATAATAAGCG
>JASEHK010000065.1:1089-7826 GCA_030018875.1 Endomicrobiia bacterium
GCGAGCGCTTTCTCTGCGAGCGCGACGCGCAAAGTGTCGCGGCTTCGGGCGACGGCGAGAAACCCCGCGCCCGACGCGGCGAGGATGGCCAGAAAGACATCGGGCATTACAAAGTGTGGCTCGAGTATCCCGGGGGTCGAGGGTTTGCCGACGGGCAGATTGGCCAGCAGGGAAAAAAGCGGCCCCGAAACCGCAAAGCCCGCAAGCGCGAAGGCCGTCGAGGTCTGAGGCGCTAAAAAGGCGGATACGGCGCCGGCGCCGGCGAAGAGCAGAATGACAGCGCCGAAGCGTTCGTACATCAGACGGAAATAATAAAAAACCTGAACGGCCGCTGAAGAAAGCGTCCACGAAAACTCGCTTTCTTCGGGGTGAAGTTTCAGCCCTCCGTAGTCCGCGCGGGTAACCACGCGCCAGATGCGCGCGGGCGTGGAGGGATCCCCCCAGTTTATCACGGCTCCCGACGAAGCCCGGATGGGCAGATAAATATAGACCGAGCATCCCAAAATAAAAAGCGCGGCGTAAAGCGTTATATTTTTGACCTTAAAAATCTCGCGGCGGGATTCCGCCCCCGAAAATATCGCCGCAATTCCCGCGGCGGGCACCAGAAACAGCGCGGTCAGATGATTGGCGCAGGCGAGCCCCGCGACGAAAGCCGCCGTGGCCAACTTTTTGGAGTTTATGTTGCCGTATAAAAGCGCGGCGAGGACGGCGACGAACAGAGCGTTGAGAGAATACATCTCGGAAACAAGAGAGAGCCTCCAAAAAGGCGCGGAAAATCCCAGCGCCAGAAAAGCCCAGCGCCCGACTCCCTTGAAACGCGAGGCGAGGATGGCCGCGGCGGCGGCGCCGAACGCGGCCGACATAAGATTTATCCTGTAAGCCGCCGACGCGAAAGGAACGGCGAGCGCGAATACTTTGCCGGCGAGCGCGTAAAGCGGGTATCCCGACGGGTGGGCCACGCCGAGGGTAAATGCCGACGTTATCATATCCCCGGAGTCGCGATAAGGCGACACTGACGGATAAAGCGTGTAAACGTAAAGCGCGAAAAGCGAAAGAAAAAAAATCATCGTTTAATTGGTTGCCGGTGGAAAACTCTCCCAAACTGTCATTCCCGTAAAACTTGTCCTCGAAATTCTTAATCGGGGAACGGAAATACAGTCCTCCGACGGAATAAATAGATTCCCGCTTCCGCGGGAATGACAAAAGAGGGCATTTTTCAAGAGCAACTATTTAACAGTCGGGACGCCAAGTATCAAGTCCGCCTGATGGCGGAGCTAAGGCGCGACTATTCTGCCCTCATCAACATAAACTAACCGGCAATCGAACTTTACCGACGGATAAATTCTTGAAGCGTATTTCTTGTATCTCAAGACCTGAGCCGCGTGTCGCTCGTCGTATTCCTCGCCGGTCTTGTATTCCACGATTATTTTTTTTCCGTCGGGCGCGGCATCGGCCAGGCGATCTATGCGCATTATCCTGCCGGTTTCGTCGGCAAGCTCTTTTTCGTTGGCGCCGGGCGCGGCGAACCATGAAGCGAACTCTTCATTTTTGAAAAGAGAAAGTATCTTATCCTCGATATCCAGGGTCGGGCGCGGATAGCGCGACTCCTTCGCCGCCGAGGCCACGGCTTGGCGAACGACATTATCCGTCGAGGCGCTCGCAAGGGGGCCGTGAATTTTTGAAAGCGCCAGATGCGCGACCGCGCCGCGGCGAACGGCCTCGCGGCGAGCGGCGTCGAAAACCTCATCGCCGTCGGGCAACTCCCGCGCCAGATTTTCCCACCATTTTTTTTGTCGCTTGCGCGGCAACGGCGCAGATAGGGAGGATGCCGCACTTACGGACACCATGAGAGCTTTATCGTCGGAAGCGGCGGCATGTCTCTGCGAAACGATTCCCGTATCACCCTCGTCGAATATCGCCATGAAAGGATTTTTCTTTTTGCTCGTCTCGTAAAGTATCAGCCGGAGTTCGTCCTCGGCGCGCGTGACGCCCACATAAGCGACGTTGACTTCGTCCAGAAGTTCTTCAGCGGTCGCCTGCGAGCGCAACGACGCAACCTTGCGCGAAAACTTCGCGTATTTGGCCGAGACCGAGCGCAGAGAGAGCGCGTCGAAACAACTTCCATCGGTTCTTGGCTCGACGTATTTGTCTATGTTCCTTCCCGCCGGCGCGAACGGCATTATAACGGCGGGAAAACTCAAGCCCTTAGCCCCGTGAATCGTCGAGACCTTTATGGCGTCTACGTCGCCGCTCAGAACGACCTCAAAGTCCCGGGGGCGGCCGGCCGTCCAGTAATCCAGAAAATCTTTGAGCGAGTTACCCTCGGGAGACTCCCTTTCTTTGAGTATCTCAAGAAACCTCATAAAAAATATCTCATTGTCGGGGAATCGTTCCATTACCGAGTATTCGTCGAGGAATTGCGAGACGAGGTCGTATGGAGGCATATAGCCGGCGGCCTCGACGAGAGGTTTGAAGCGCTCCTCCCAAAGAGCCGGCCGCCCGTCGCGAAAAACCTTCCACAACCCAAGAGGAATGGGATGATGAAGATGATGAGGCGGCGCGAGCGGTCCGCGGCGGACGCGGCGGTTGGACTCTATAAACTCGAAGATTTCGGAACGTTCGACGCCGGCGGCGGCCAGAAAGATATCGCCTGTGATGAATGACGCAAAGGCCAGATCGTCGGACGGCAAATCCAGAAACCTGAGAAGATTTATTATCTGAGAGATAAAGCGATTTTCCCTCAGGCTCATTGTTATCTCGGAGACCACCGGCCAGCCGTCGGCGAGAAGCCACGATGTGACTTTTTTAACGTCCTCGTTTTTCCTGACTAACACGGCCACGCCGCCGCGCCCAAAACGCCCCCTGTCGCCGGAAAGTTCGGCGGCTATTTCAAGTATGCGCGGCCTTAACGCATCGTCGAGCTCGTCGCTGTTTGCCCCCGATATTTTTTCCACCGTGAAGCGTCCGCCTTTTTCGTTGCGCGCAAGGCCGATGACCTGAGATGAGTTTTTGTAGGCTCCGAGTTCGTCGGCGGAAAAACCGAGCTTTGAGAGATTCTCGACGGAAAAGGATGCGTTGGCGAAATCCACTATATTTTTTTTGCTGCGATAGTTTTTTCTCAATCTAACAACTTCCGCTTCGGCCGGGCCCGCCGAGGATGCGGCCTCGTCGAAAAGTCTCACTCTGCCGCCGCGCCAGCGGTAAAGGGCCTGTTTCTTGTCTCCCACATAAAAAAAGCTGCCGCCCGACGACACACTGTTTTCCACGAGCGGCGCAAGGTTGCGCCACTGGATTTCGCTGGTGTCCTGAAACTCGTCTATCAGGAAATGGTCTATGCGGTCGCCGAGCATAAAATAAACGGACGGAACGTCGCCGGAGGAAACGTAAGAGGCAATCTTGGAGTTTAGGTCGGAAATAAACACTACCCGCTTAGAGCTTTTATAGCGTTCTATGGCGTCGCGGAATATTTCGTGGGCGTCCACATAGGCGTCGTAACGCGCCAGGGAAAGATCCTCGAAATATTTATCGAGGCGACCGCGAAGAGCGCTCGAAAAAAAATCTATCTGAGGCTCGCTCAATTCTTCGAGCAGACCCTCGCCGAGTTTTTTAAGCATAGGTGCCCTGCTGCGCGCCGACTCCACGGATGCCGCCTCGGCGCGGCAGGCGTCCAGCAGTTCTTTTCTTCGCGCGTAAATATCCCGTCCTGAACCCGGCGCCGCGCGGGACCCGTTTTGCGTCGGGAAAATGACGGAAGCCTCGAAGCGTTTTCCGCGGTTGTTTTCTTCGCCGTAGAGAAACTCGGCCGCCTCGATAAAAGCGTTTTTCGGATTCCATGATTTTGACGACTCGATATTCAGAAACGCGGCGAGGAAACGCTCGAACACTTCCGATGACGCCGAACTCGTGCCGGCCGATTCGAGCATATCGGCGGCCACGAAGCCTATGTGTCCGGCCACGTCCGTGACGATTTCGTATCTGGGAGGGAGACCTATCTCGACGCAGGACGACAAGGCGATGGAGTTTACGAAACTGTCTATGGTGTGAACGTTCAGGTCGAGATAGTTTTCGAGTATGCCCGCGAGACTCAGGCGAGCCGCCGAAACTATTTCGCGCTCGACGATAGTGGGACGCAATAGAGAAGCGTGGGATTTTATTTCGGCGAGGGCGGAGTCGTCGAGGAGCGCCGCTCTCTTGAGCCATTCGAGAATGCGGCGTTTCATTTCCGCGGCGGCGTCGTTCGTGAAAGTAATGGCTAATATCTTCTGCGGTTCGGGTGATTTGGCGGACAGCAACATCGCCAAAAATCGCAGAGTCAGAAGTCTGGTCTTTCCGCTTCCGGCGGAAGCCTCAGTAACGGTAATGCGGGGCCGATGGTCTTTCATTTGGATTCGGGCAAGCCGACATCCGAGGGCGCGCGACCGATAGAGCGGAGCATTTCCACGGTCTCGGCGACGGCCTTCTCCCTCGACGCCGCGTCCGACGGCGAGCGGCCGGGATAGAGCGAATACAGCGACGAATATTCGCTCGGGGTCAGATTTACCATCACGGAATTGGCTCCGGCCAAAAGCGCCCGTCGGGCGGCATCCTTACCGCCGAGAGTTTCGGACGCGGTGGTGACGAGTATCCTTAATTCGGGAAACAATATGCGCGCCCGGGCTATGGTGTCGAGCACGCTCTCGAAGTCGGGAGACGGACAAGACGCCAGAGGCGTGGCGGGGTGCGGGACGAGCGGACCGAAACTCATCATCTCCACGCCCAGCGATTCCGATGTCTTAATGTCGGCAGCGATGTCTTTTTGGGTCTGGCCGCTCAACCCCTGGATAAATCCGCTCATTATTATCCATCCGTCGGACTTGAGACGGCGTATAAGGTCCAGTCTATCTTCGAGCCGACAGCCCGGGCGGTGCTTTTCGTAAAGCGCGCGGTTCGAAGTTTCAAATCTTATCAGAGCGCCTCGCGCGCCCGCGGCATACATCGCTTCGTAATCCTGATAATCGCGTTCGCCGACGCTCATAATAAGAAGTATCGGGTGCTTTTTCATTATTTTTGAGATGATATCGGACAAAGATTTGCCGTCGAAGAAGTCGTCTTCTCCCGACTGCAGGACCAGCGCCTTGAACCCAATCTTCTCGACGGCATAGTCCGCTGCGTCCACTATCTCGTCGGGCGTCATTCGATAACGTTTCAGACTATCGTTCGATGCCCTCAGTCCGCAATAAAGACAGTCCGCGCGGCAATGATTGGAAAACTCAATTATCCCGTGCACGCACGATGAATTGCCGGTATGCTCCCGTCGTATCCGGTTGGCTCTGGCTCTCAATCCCGAACGATCCGCGCCTTCGCCGGAATCCGCAAGACGCAGGTCTACACGCTCCAACACGGCGAAATACTCTTTCCACGTATCCATTACCGGCGCGGCTTCCTCGGCCGGAATGCGCTGCACGACGAAGCCGCCCTGCGCGTACACGTAATCTCCGACGATGAGATTGAAGAAATCATTGCGAACGCGCCGCCGCTCGCCGAAGTAATCAACCACAACGCGCCCATTCAAAATTTCCACCACCAGTCCCGGCATCGCGTAGCACATAATTTATTTAGAAGTAAACGTCCCTTTCGCCTTTTTTTATTCGCTCAAGAGCCGAGCGGGTGTTTGCGCGCGGAGCGTCTTCCTCGACGGCGGCAAGCGTTTTCTCCAGAACTTCCATACCTTTGCGATAAACATCGGGCGCGGCGAAATCTTCAAGATATTCGGCGAATGTCAGTATGGCGTTGGGCAGGCAGAAGTTATGAATCTCGGCGGGCTTGGCCAGTTCCATAAATTTTTCGCCGGTGCGGCCCCGACGGTAACACGCCGTGCAGAAACTCGGAATCATCCCGTCTTCGAGCGCGGCGGCCACGACTTCTGAAAGAGGACGCTCGTCGGCCACCGCGAACTGCCCCGATATTCCCGCGGCCGACTTTTCCCTGGCCGCATCTTCGGACAAACGGTATCCGCCGACACGAGTCGCTGATGCGGCCGAGGCCTGCGATATACCTATCTTGAACGCCGCCGCGCGGATGTCGGGCCTTTCGCGGGTGCTTATTATGAGACCCGTATACGGAACGGCAAGCCTTAAAATCGCTATGATTCTCAAGAAATCCTCGTCGGAAACCGCCGCCGGCGGAGAATACTCTACGCTCGGCGCCGGCCGGAAACGCGGAACCGAAATCGTGTGCGGGCCGACTCCGAACTTCTCTTCAAGATACCTCGCGTGCGCTACAAGGCAGACCACTTCGAACCGCCAATCGTAAAGCCCGAAAAGCGCCCCCAACCCCACGTCGGCGATGCCGGCCAAGAATGCCCTGTCGTGGGCGGTGATTTGGCGCGTATAATCCGACTTGGGTCCGCGCGGATGAACGCGCAAATAAGTCTCGGGATGATACGTTTCCTGAAAAAGTTGATAAGTTCCGATGCCGTCGGATTTGAGTTTCAGGTAATCTTCCGTCGAGGCGGCGGCGATGTTGACATTGACGCGGCGTATTGCGCCGAAACGTGTCTTGACGGAATATATCGCGCGAATCGCGGCAACGACCCGCTCGACGGGAAAATCGGGAGACTCTCCGGCCTCCAACAAAAGTCGCTTATGCCCCATCTTCAAAAGAGACGATGTCTCGGCGATTATGTCGTCCTCGCTCAGACTTCGGCGCGGCAAAGAGGCGTTGCGCGAGTGAAAGTTGCAGTATTCGCAATCGTTTAC
>JASEHK010000066.1 GCA_030018875.1 Endomicrobiia bacterium
CGGCCATGCCACGAACCATATGGCCGTCGAGTTTTCGTGGGACGCCTCTGCCGACGGAGGGTTCCGCGGCAATTCCGGCGTAAAGGGGTATGAACTGCTCGTCGCCACTTCTGTGGATTTTGCGACTTTGAACCGTTCGAGTGTTACGGCCGCAATCGTTTACATGTCAACGCCGTTTACGCAGGGCCTGTATTACTGGCGCGTGCGCGCCGCCGACAATGCCGGCAATTATTCGTCACCGTCGGGGTATTATTCATTGGCGATAGACACCGCTTCGCCGATTGTTTCCGATTTGCAAGCCGGCGACACCACATGGCAGAATATCGGCGGAAAGTTTTACAGCGTTTATTTCCACGACGCCGGTTTTGCCCAGGTCGGTCTGGATACTATCGAGTACGCTGTTTCGACGTCGCCCCTGGCCGCCTTGCCGTTCCTTATCGGATGGACCGATATAGCGACTCCGCCCATCGGGTCCCCGTCCCACGTGTCGGACTGGCAGGTTTCATTCGGCCCGCTTTTGGAAAATGTTACCAACTATGTCTCCGTCCGCGCCCGCGATCTTGTCGGGAACGCCACCGTTTTTTTCGATGCGTTTTACATAAAGAAAGACGTCACCAACCCGGAGATAATAGACGAGCAATCCGGCGACGACGTTTGGCGAAAGGAATTAAAATCCGACGGATATGCCGTCGCGTTTCAGGACGGCGGCGGCTCGCTTTTGGACTACGCCCAGTATCGCGCCGCGAAATATCTTGGCGGCGGGACGACAGAATACCCTATTGCGTGGACGTATATTTTCGCGTCGTCGAACATAGCGCAATATCCCGGGAACTGGAATGTGAATTTTCCGGCGCTGACCGAGGGAATAAATCATATCATAGTTCGCGTTTTCGACAACGCGAACAACTCGCAGTCGGTAATAACTTACCCCCAGCCGTTCTACGTTAAAAAAGATACGACGCCGCCCTCGTGCGTGAGCAATCAGGCGGGCGACGACGTCTGGCGCGTTGCGAACGACGGTTTTTACAATGTGGATTTTGCGGACGCCGGCTCAGGGTCGGGGGTTTCCAAAGTGGAAATTATCGTCTCGACGTCGCCCGCTTCGGGCGGCAATCCGGGACAGCCCGCGCTGATAGGATGGTCGGCGGCTTTCTCGACGGAAACTTATACGTACACCGACGAATGGCCTTTGCCGGAAGATGTGTGGGCGGCCATACCTTCAAGCGGACGGAAAAATCGGGTGTCTGTCCGCGCGATTGATTTCGCGTACAACACCTCGACGATTCTGACGGATGCTTTTTATGTGATGAAAGACACCGTCGCGCCGCGCATCGTCAATCAGCAGAGCGGCGACGACACGTGGCGGCGTTTCGGCGGCACGGCATACAACGTTGATTTTGCCGACGATGAATCGCTTTTGCGCGGAGCGGAATACATCGTCCGGAACGGGCCAAATCCGCTCGACACTCCGTGGCCCGCCGGCTGGACGCGGATTTTCGCCTCGACGGGCGCGGCGGACTATAATGCCGACTGGCCGGTTGATTTCGCAAATCTTTCCGAAGGCGTAAACTATGTCTTCGTCCGTTCGTCCGACGGCGCGGGGTTGTGGAACGTTCCGGGCGCCCCGTCGTTTTACGTTAAAAAAGATATTTCCAATCCGACTATAACGGACAATCAGGACGGCGATTTCGCGTGGAGAAATAGTTCCGGCGCGGCGTACGGCGTATTTTTTCAGGACGCGGTTTCAGGGGTCACGACGGCGCAGTATCAGATAAAAGATCCGCAGAGTAATACTGTGGTTGACTGGACGAACATTTTCGGCGGCACGACCGCTTACGTTAATTACAATTCTTCGTGGTCGGTCTCCGCGGCGGCGTTTAACGCGCTGCCCGAGGGGACGACCGGCAACGTTTACGTCAGATGTTTTGATGCGGCGGGCAATTCCGCCTCGCCCGGCGCGCCTTTATTTTTCATATTGAAGGACACAAATCCGCCGTATTGCGTAGTCAATCAGAATGACTACGTGTACTCGCATCCGGACTGGTTCGCGGATGTTGATTTTTACGACAGAGTGACCGCGGGCAGGGAACCGGGCAGTTCCAATCTGGCCAATGCGCGGTATGCCGTCTATTCTTCGACGGGGTTGACGGGTGATGTAATATTGGGATGGGGCGACATAGCCGGATTTATTCCCGGCGCGACTTTTTACACCGATAACTGGAAAATTAATTTCAACGCTCTTCCGGAGAACGTGACGTCTTACGTGTCGGTGCGGGCAGTTGACCTCGCTGGAAACACCTCGACTTATATTGACGCTTTCAGGGTCGTAAGGACGACGTCTTCGGTGCCGATAATCATAAGTAACGTCGTCGGAGATTATGCGTGGTACGCTTCAAGCGCGACGTTTCTTCAAAAGAAATACGACGTTGATTTTAACGTCGGGCAAACCGCGTTTTTGTCCACAATGAGCGTGACCGCGCGCACAGGACTGCTTGGGTCGGGCGAACAGTTGCTCTCGGAAACCATAGTCATCACAACCTCGAACGTTACGTCCCACGACGATGACTGGTATGTGAAACCCTCGACTTTCACTCCGGACCATTACATCTGGGACGCGATGAGGGAGGGCGTTAACTATGTGTCGGTGACGGCGTACGACACTTTGAATTCGAGCTCCACCCTGTATGACGCGTTTTTCGTCAGGAAGGACACCACCGCTCCGCCGGTTTCTATTCTACTCGATCCCATCAACAACTCCGCGACGAATTTTCTCTCCGTCAATTTCCGCTGGCAGTCGTCGAACGATCTGACGTCCGGAACCACCGGATATTTTTTGGAGATATCGGAACAACAGGATTTTTCGACGGTGCTGTTCTCATCGGTGACATCGCTTGTGACGGCGCCGATGCCTCTTTCCGGCGAGGCAACATATTACTGGCGCGTGCGCGCGCAGGACGCGGCGGGCAACTACTCCGCTTTTCCGTCGGCGTATAAGGTCTGGCTTGACACGACGCCGCCGTCCGCGCCGGCGTTGATTTCTCCGTCGAGCGGGACGGTCTCGAATGTTACATCGCGCGTGTTTTCGTGGAGTTCGTCCGCGGATTCGTTTTCGGGAATTTTGAATTATACTCTGCAACTTTCGACCGCGGTCAATTTTGCGCCGCTCGCGTTTTCTTCGACGACGGCGGATATCTCATCCAACCTTTCGTCCCGTCAGAATTTATATTACTGGCGCGTAAGGACGCTCGACCGCGCGGGGAACGTCAACGTTTCCACCGAGGCCTTCGTTCTGCGCGTGGATACGACGCCGCCGTCCGTGCCGGTCTTGCAAAATCCGGTGAATGGAGCCGCCACAAATTATACGAATGTAACATTCCAATGGGACGCCGCCGATGACAGCGGTTTTCGCGGCAATTCCGGGCTCGACGGCTACGAATTTTACATATCAACAACTTCGGATTTTTCCGTCTGGACATCTTCTGCTTTTACTCTGTCACTTTCTCACCTTGTCACTTTGTCACAAGATTTTTATCACTGGCGCGTCCGCTCGCGCGACAACGCAGTCAATTTCTCTACTTTTACCTCTGCCTTTACCTTAACGGTTGACACGTCGCCGCCGGCGATTTACAACTATCAGTCGGGCGACGAGCAGTGGAGAAATAATTCCGGCGCGACGTATAATGTTGATTTTGAGGATAAACTTTCCAAACTGCACACCGTCCAGTACGCCGTCTATTCCTCGACGGACGCTGACGCGGGAACACTGATAAAGGACTGGACGAATATCTCCGCCGGTATAAACGCCGAATCTTACGCGACGGATTTTCCTGTCGCTTTCGCGGAATTTCCGGAAGCGACGACCTGTTATGTTTCCGTGCGCGCGTGGGACAATCTGCTGCAGTATTCCACTTTTTACAATGTGTTTTACGTCTTAAAAGACATAACGCGCCCCGCGATAACGGACGGACAGTCGGGCGACGATACGTGGAGAAAAGCCGCCGGAAACGTTTACAGCGTCTATTTCGAGGACGCCGGCGGGGCGAAACTGCAGAAATTTGAAACGAGAATTATGTCCGGCCCGTCGGGCGGCGGCAATGAAATACAGGCGTGGGCCCAGAGCGACACGATAATTTCGGGCGCGACTTATTACAATGCGCCGTGGCCGCTGAATGCATCCGCGTGGCCGTCGTTACCCGAGGGAAAATCTTACGTTTCCGCGCGGGTGTTTGACAATTCATATTCGCCGGACATGGGCCATAATTCCGATTCTCTGACGGACGCTTTTTATATTTTGAAGGATACCACGCCGCCGGTCGTTCAGAATAATCAGTCGGGCGATGCGGCGTGGCGTAACTCGAACTATGCGGCGTATGACGTGGATTTCAAAGACGCGACGAGCGGCTCGGGGATAAAAAGTTTTGAGGTTATCGCCTCGACGGTAGCGACGCTCGATGGCGGCGGCGCTCCGGCATATCCGCTCATTTCCTGGATGGCAGTCGTTTCTACGGACACGTATTCCTACACGCAGAACTGGACTCTTCCGACGGAGGTGTGGGATAGTTTGATTCGGGGCGTTACGAATTACGTTTCCGTCCGCGCGTCCGATTTCGCGGATAACGTCTCGACATCGGCGAACGTGTTTTTCGTTCTCAAGGACACGATTCCGCCCGTCATTCAAAATGAACAAACGGGCGACGCCGTCTGGCGGCGTCTCAACGACGGCGTATACGCCGTGAGATTTTTCGACGAGGGCGGTTCGAAGTTGAACAAATTCCAGATTCGCGCCTCGACGGCCGGTTACGGCGCCGCGCCCTTCGCGTTCGATTGGACGGACTCGGGCGTTGTCGTCGCAGGCGCGACTTTTTACGTCGAGAACTGGCAGTTGTCGTCGAGCGCATGGCAACTCTTACTGCCCGGCACGAACTATATTTCGGTAAGGGTCGCGGACTTCGCCGCCTCTACGACTACTTTAGCGAATGCTTTTTATATTCTCAAGGACACCCAGCCGCCCGTCGGCGTAGCCGTCGCCCCGGCGTATTCCTCGACGGAAACTTTCAACGTTCCTTACACGGCGCAGGATTACGGCGCGTCGGGGATTAAAAATGTCAAATTGTACTACACGCTACAAACCGAGCCACCGCACACTTATACGCTTTATGCGACGACTACCGCAAATCCGGTTTCTTTCACTGTATCAGGGGAAGGCAGGTACGGATTCAGAATAGTCGTTTACGATAACGCCCTCAATTCCGACGAGCCGGACCCGCCCGATGCAACTTCCTCTCCTGAATCTCAGACGCTCGTTGACATAACCGCTCCGACGGTGAACGACCAGCAGACGGGTGACGACCTTTGGAGAAACACCGCGAAACCGGACGGCTACTCCGTTTATTTCAACGATTCAGGTTCGGGTCTCGACAGCGCGCAATACATAATCCGTTCAGGGCCTTCCGCGGGAGACACGGTTCTGAAAAACTGGACGTACATATTCCAATCGTCGGCCGTGGCGGCGTATAATCAAAATTGGGGCGTTGATTTCGGCGCCTGCAAATCGTCGTGGAACTACGTTTCGACGCGCGTGTGGGACATAGCCGGAAGGACGACCACTCTCGATAATGTTTTTTACGTCAAAAAAGATACCGAAGCGTCGGTTGTGTCTTACAGCGAATTTGCGTCGGGCGGAGATAATACATGGCGCGACGCCGCCCGCGCAGGCGGCTACGACGTTGATTTTTACGACGGACTTTCGCTACTGTCGAAAGCCGAATATGCGGTTCATAACACATCCGTAGCGGCGGATGTAAATCCGCCGAATATTTTGTCATGGCAGACAATAGAAACCGCAATTTCATCTCCGAGTTACACGACAAACTGGTCGGTCCTTTTCACACCGCTTGTTGAAGCAACAACAAACTTTGTCCATGTGCGCCTGACGGACATCGCGGGAAACGCGGCGACCTATTACGCTTTTCACATTCTCAAAGACACGTCCGCACCGTCGGTGGCAAACTACGAGACGGGTCAGGATCCGTCGTGGCGGATGGTTTCAAGAAACTACGATATCCGTTTTTACGACTACAAATCGAGGCTCGACACGATTCAATACCGCGCATATATTTCAACGGCAGGGATAAACCCCGCCACTACATTCTGGCAGAATATTGTTCCGTCTCCCGTCAGCGCCGCTGAATACACCGCCCCGTTTCCCGTCATTTTTTCGCTTTTACAAAACGGCACCAATTATATCGCGATTCGCGCCGCCGACCTTGCAGGAAATACAACAATACAGTTTGACCGATTCCGTGTTTTAAGAGACAACTTACCGCCGAGTATCGCAGACAATCAGCCGGGCGACGATATATGGAGAAACTCAAACGTGGCAACTTATGATGTTGATTTCGGCGACACACTTTCCGGCATGACGACGGCTGAATACCGAATTTACCCTCTGACCGGAATGAGCGGCGACCCTCTCACGGCTTGGACAACAATTTATGCCGGCATCGCAGTTTCAAGTTATACCACAAACTGGTCTCTTCTCCCTTCACACTTCTCCCTTCTCCCCGAAGGCATCGGTTACGTTTCCGTGAGATGTTTCGACGCGGTGGGGAATTCTTCGACGACCGCCGACGTTTTCTATATCCGCAAAGACACGACCACTCCGACGATAACCGACAACGAGGCCGACGACGAGACGTGGTATTCCACCGGACGCGCGTACGACGTCAGATTTTACGACTATACGTCTCTCTTGAACAACGCGGAATATGCCGCGTATTCGTCGGGCTACCAGTCGGGAACGCAGATATTGGGATGGACGCAGATATTCAATAATCAGAATTCGTCGTCGCACGAAACGCCGTGGACGCCGTCCTTCGCCGCGCTCGCGCAGGGCTATAACTACATAAGCGCGCGCTCTTACGATTACGCGGGCAATGTAAGCACTGCCGGAGTTTTTCACGTCAAGAAAGACACCGCTCCGCCATCTCAGATTACGAATCTCGCCGCCGCGACGGGGGCGAGCGAAGGCGAAATAAATCTTTCATGGTCGGCTCCGTCAGACCCCGCGCCGGGGAGCGGGACACAGAAATATATCGTGAAGTTCGCGACCTTCGTTATCGCCGAATCCGGTTTCGCTTCCGACGCAAATGTCAGAACTTTCGTTCAGGGTTGGGCGCCCAAAACCCCGGGCGTCTTTGAGTCGGGGAATGTGATAAGCGGGTTGTCTCAGGGACGAGCATATTACGCGGCGGTCAAAACGCAGGACGTCGCGGGTAATGTCTCCCTTGCGGCGGTGTCGAATGAGGCGCAGTCGAAGGCCGATATAACCGCTCCGAATGCCATCACGGATTTGACGGCGGCGCAGGGCGATTATATGGGTCAGATAAAAATCAGTTGGTCGGCGCCGGGCGACAACGGAACGGCCGGCAACCTTGTGGGGAATTATTCGGAAGGCGACGAGTATGCGGGTTATTACACAATCAGATACTGGG
>JASEHK010000067.1 GCA_030018875.1 Endomicrobiia bacterium
CATTTTATATTGCGCAACGCCCCGCGCTACGGTAACATTTTACATTGCGCAATTCAACTACTGAGGTTTCACTAAATAATTTTGTAGAATACAGTTTCTTGTCAGACGGAAGGAAGGGTGGCCGAGCGGTTGAAGGCGCAGACCTGGAAAGTCTGTATACTCGAAAGGGTATCAAGGGTTCGAATCCCTTCCCTTCCGCCAGATTTTTTACAAACTGACGGCATCGCGCCACAACAAGAGTCCCGCCGCATTTTGGCGGGACCGCTATTTTTTTGCCCTGACGGATTTACTCGTTTACGACGGACGAAAGTGCCTGCCGCGACCGCCGCTTCTTCCTTCGCGGTGATCGGGGCCGCGGCGATGAAGCGCTCGACGGCCGGCGGATTGCGCGGCGGCTGCCGCTGAAAAACCGGCGGATGGCACGGCGGGGTGCTTGGAACGGGGGATGTTTTTTCTTATAAGTTTCTCTATCTCGCGCACGTCTCTTTCTTGTTCCGGGGTCGCAAGCGATATCGCATGTCCCGCTTTGCCGGCTCTTCCGGTGCGTCCGATTCTGTGAACATAATTATCGGCGTCGTCGGGCAGGTCGTAATTTATAACCAACTCTATGTCGCTTACGTCTATGCCCCGGGCCGCGATATCGGTGGCTATGAGCACGCGGTACTTGCCTGATTTAAAACCTTCCAAAGCTTCCTTCCTCTGCGACAGAGAGCGGTCGGCGTGTATCTCGGCCGCGGCATGTCCCATCGCGCGCACTTTTCTGACTATCTGAGTCGCGCCTCTTTTGGTGCGGGAAAATACCAGCGCAGAGCCGGTATATTTTTTGAGTATCTCTCCTAATAGACGCACCTTCACTTCCTTGTTGACCACGAATATTTCCTGAGACACGCCTTCGGCGGCCGTGCCGGTGGGAGCTATTTCCGTGGAGACCGGAAGTTTCATGTGTCTCGATGCGATATGTAAAATGCGGTCGGGTATCGTCGCCGAGAAAAGCATTGTCTGCCTTTCCTTCGGAATGATATCCAGTATGCTTTCTATCTGCGGGGCGAAGCCCATGTCGAGCATACGGTCGGCTTCGTCCAAAACCAGAGTGTGGACGTCGTCGAGGCGCACGTGATGGCTGCTCGTGTGATCCAGAAGCCTGCCGGGCGTGGCCACGATTATCCGCGGATTTTTTCTCAAACTAAATACCTGCCCGATTATAGGCTCTCCGCCGATTAAAACCGACGTGCGCATACCCAACTCCCGCGCGAATACTTCAAGGTGCGCGTTTACTTGTATGGCGAGTTCCCTCGTGGGAACAATCACAAGCGCGCGGCCTTTTTCCTTGGCGAGACGCTGTATCATCGGTATGCCGAAAGCTATGGTTTTGCCGGTGCCGGTCTGGGCTATGCCGATAATGTCCTTGCCCTCGATCGCTATGGGTATGGCCTTGCGTTGTATCGGTGTGGGTATCTTGAATCCGTGTTTGCTCAGTGCGTCCAGTAATCCGGGCGCTATGCCTAAACCGTAAAAGCCGTCAGTTGATTGGTTCATAATTTATATTATACCTTTTATGCCTTAATCCTCAAATAGCCGCGTGCGACGCCGCCGAGAGTTTTTCCCATTTTTACAAAAAAATGGTAAAATCACGCGTGCCCGTCGGTCGAAGGGGTGGCGTACCCAAGCAGTAAGGGAGCGGTCTGCAAAACCGCCATTCGCCGGTGCAAATCCGGCCGCCACCTTTTAGACAGACGGACAGGAACCTGTTATTCGAGGTCCCGCCGTTTTTTGGCGGGGCGTCCTCGGGACTCGGTACGGCGGGCGGGGTTTTTATTACATCTATTTTCATTGCCGTCGGAGCGTCAAATATCGGAGGCTCTTAATCCTTATGTTTGAAGACTTTATAAAATACGGCCGTCTATTGTTCGACCAGGGTCTGAACAATTCTCACTCCGGCAATATAAGTTCGCGGAAAGGCGAATCTATTTATATAACGCGGCACGGCGCCAAACTTGGGGATTTGAGTTTTTCCGACGTGGTAAAGGTAAATCTTTACGACGAATCCAGAGACGAGGGCGCTTCCTGCGAGATCAAAGTCCACCGCGCCGTCTATCTTGCCAATCCGAAAATATCGTCCATCGCGCACGCTCATCCGCCGCACGCGATAGTTTTATCTCTTACCGACGAGAAAATCAAACCGATAGATATGGAAGGCGCATTTTATATGCCGGAGATACCGGTGCTCACAAAATGTGAAATAACCATATCCTCAAACTGCGTGGCCGACAACCTCCCGTCCCTCCTTGGAGTATTCGGCGCGACGGTGGTTCGCGGACATGGAGCGTTTGCCGTCGGCAAGGACATCGAAGAGGCCGTGATGAGACTCTCCGTGCTTGAAAGCGCTTCGAGGATTATTTTCTTAAATAAACTTCTTTCAGGTAGAGGGGCTTGAGGGTTTTGTAGCCTATAGCGCCGCGGGAAGCGGCCGCCAAAGTTGCCAGCGAGGAAGGCGACGGGGAAAGGACGGGCTCGTCGGACAAATCTTTTTCTTTTTTGCCCGAGTAGCCTAAAAAACGCTCGGAGAGAACAGAGCGAATGGAGGGAACCGCCAGGGCCGAACCGGCGAAGACCCATTTTTCCTTTTTAGTTTCGGTGTCAGACGCGCGCGGAGCAAATCGCGCGGCGACGGTCTCTATCGTATCGAGGCCGGGGCCGGCGATTTTTTTTTGCCCCGACGGCTCATATACAGCCCAGTGAACCGACGGCATAAGAGCGTCTATAAGAACTAATATCTTGGCCGATGTTGTCGAACTTGAACATCTGCGATTTGCGGATGTTTCCGCCGCCGTTAATGCCAGCGCGTCGAACGAACTTATGGAAACGGACGGGATAGAGAGAGTCTGCGCCACTGTGCGCGCGAAAGCCAGTCCTATCCTTATTCCGGTGAAACTCCCGGGACCGGCGACGACCGCGATTTTTTCGATATCATGCGGTTTCAATCCGGCTTTCCGGATAAGTTCCGAGGATGTCCGGACGACGAGCTCGGAATGTGCCTTGGCCGCAAAGAGTTTTCTGTGCGCCACAAGATGTGTTCCGTCCGAAACGGCGATGACTAAATAACCGCTCGTGGTGTCTAAAGAGAGGGTTTTCATTTTTTTGACTTCAAAGCCGGTTTAAGCAATGCAGCAAGGCGCGGCGATGCGGTTTCGATTATTACCTCGCGCCGGGAATTCTTTCCGACGATAGCGGGAGCGTGTTTCATTTTTACGGATATCGTCCTTGAAGGGTCTGGAAAACCTCTCGGAAGTCGCTCGGCCCACTCTATCAGCCATACGGCGCCGTTTCCGTCGCCGTCGAAAAGTTCAAAAACATCGGCGCCCTCGGAAAGTCTCCAAAGGTCTATGTGATGAATTTCCTTGATTGCGTCGCGTTTTTTTTTGTGACCCGCGCGGACGCGCGGAAAATAAGTCTTCTTCAAAACAAAACTGGGGCTTGAAACGGCTTCGCCACCGGCGAAACCCGCCGCAAAAGTGGTCTTGCCGCTGCCGAGGTCTCCCTCGAGTTTCACGTAGGCGCCCGGCGGAATCAGCCGCGCGATAGCGCGGGCAAGAATCTTCGTCGCGCGGGGAGACGCGGTGCGGGTCTTAAAAATTCTCATACCCGCGCCATTCGCCTTTCATTTTTTTACCGTGTAAGAGAAAATCAACATCGGGGCCGCGCGTCATCTCGCCCACTATCGAGAAATCTATTCTTTTTTTAAGCGCCGCGATGCTCGAGCGCGACGCCGTGAAAACGAGCTCATATTCCTCTCCGCCTTCAAGGACGGCGCGCCACGGAAACTTCGGGTCTTTTAGCCCCGAGGCATACAGCGTCGTCCATCTCATAAACGAACGCGAAAGCGGAACGTCTTCAAGAAAGACGCGCGCGCCCAGTCCCGACGACGAAGATATTGCGCGCGCGCAGGCGGCCAGGCCGTCGGAGGAATCCATCATAGCGGTGGGTCGGCCGGAAGATGCCGCAATGGCTATGGCTTCGCTCAAGCGGTGGCGCGGGCGACGGTAAGCGCGGACTAATTGTCCATATTCTCCGGACGACGGCTTACCATTGCCGCGCCTCTCGTCTTCTATGCCAAGTCCAAACCTGCCGCTGCGGGCCGATAGCACGCTAAGTCCTGCGGCGGCGTCACCGAATGTGCCGGTAGCGCAGAGCAAATCGCCCACACTGGCGCCGCGACGCTCGATTACGGAATTCTTCGCCAATGCTCCAAGAATAGTCACTGAAATTACAATACCTTTACGTGAGCGAACCGTATCGCCGCCGAGCAGCGATAGGGCATCATTGCGAGCGGCCAAACGTATTCCCGATAGTATCTTGTCCACATTTTCAACATTTATATCCACAGGTATGGCCAAACAGACCACACAACAAAACGGCTTGGCGCCTCCTATGGCCGCCATGTCACTAATATTGGCAACGATTGCCTTCATTCCTATTTCATGATACGACATCAGGGAGGTATCGAAATGGACGCCCTCGACCAACATATCGGCCGAGACGGCAAGGCACTCTCTGGAGCGGGAAGGTTTTATTAAAAGAACCGCGGCATCATCGCCGTTTGGGACAACGGCCTTTATGCCTGCGGGCAGACCCATACGCATATCGCGGCGCGATGCGTCAACTATCTTCTTTATAAAAGCGAACTCGCCTATGGCTGCAAAACTTTTCCGGGGCGGTTTGTTTTTTCTCATACGTCGCATCAAAAAATATCCCGCGCCTTCAATTCTTGCGGGCCGGAGGCGATTTTTCTTTTTCTACGTCCAACATTCTGTCTCTTATGCCGCTTATGCCGGCCAACACCGTCAACGCCCCGCCGCCCAAAGCGATGAACGGCAAAATCCCCCTGAGCGCCGCGAGCACGTCGGAACGCCAGTTTATCAGACCCCATACACTGGCGGACATAAAAACCAATCCTATCGCAACAGATATCATATGTTCCTCCTTAGAAACAGTAGGCAGGGTTCAGTAGTCAGGAATCAGGGTTATGAACCGGCCTCATAAACAGTAGGCAGGGGTTAGTAGTCAGGGGTTAGGGTGGTCTTTAAGGTTTCGCCTTTCCCTGATTCCTGCCTACTGATTACTGTCTACCGTCTCACAAAGTTTCTTTTGTCTGCGTTTCTATATATTCTTCCAGGGCGTTGTGAAGATGTTCCACATCCACAAGCGACTCAAACTCCATACCGCAGATATTGTACACGCCGCTCTTGGCCACGCGCCGGATTTTTGATTTTGTGTTGACGAAAGAAAAATTCTGTGAGAACGAAAAAGTCGCATAAACCGAATCGCCGGAGAGGAGCGGGTATCTCGTCTCAAGCCTCAACCCCCCCAGGCTCACGTCCCTGATGACACCCCACGATTCCTGAGGCGTCTTCGACGGTGCCCTTATGAGGACCGGAATATAGCACGATATTCTTGCGTGTTTTCTGCGCCATTCCTGTACCATATTTTTATCTCCCGAAATGCAAAAATCGCGAGTTATCGCGGCGAGCGGTACGGATAAACATACAGCCGCGCCGGTTTGGTCGCCGTCAATATGTAAATATTTTTCTTGGACTTAAAAAATCCGGCGACTTCGGCGTCGGTCTCTATTAAAAAACCGTAGCTGCCGACGGGAACGAACCGGTTCTGGTGGCCGAGGTGCCTGTAAACGCGGCCTGTCTTGGCGGCCGCCGTATAAAAATATTTACCGTCGAAAACCAGTCCGACAGGAGAAGCGCCCGGGGTATATTCATAAGAGTTGAGAACGGGATAGCCCGCTGATGAGACATACTGATAAATCATGCCGGTCTGCGAGTCGGAGGTATACACAAAATCAGGAGTGACGCAGAACCCCGACGGCGAAAAACCTCCCGAGCGGAATTTTTCGACGAGAACGGGCGGCTCGGTTTCGACGGAATACTTTCTTATTATACCATCGCTTGAACCCGTCCAAAAAAAATGACCGGATTTTTTGACGAAAAGCGGATTACAATCGGCGAAATAATAGCTCTGAAACTGCTCGGCCGCGCCGGATGATTTCAGCTTAAATCCGTAAATGCTCCCGGAAAGCCAATCGCTTACCCAGACATCGTCGCCTTCCACATAGATGCCGGTCGGGTTTGCCACGCTGAGCGTGTACACCCCCGCGCTGTGGGAACTTCCTTGCATGAAAAGAGACTTTAGAGCGAACGCCATAAAAAGCGCCGAGGCGACGGCTCCGCCGATGATGGCCGGAGCTTTGAGAGCCCTTGCAAGGCGCGCGGCAAAAGTAAAATCGCTTTTCCTTTTATAGTGAAACACTCCCGAAAAATGGCCAACCACTCCGGCCACGTCGGAGCGCGTCGCGGGCTCGCACAGAACGTCCATCGCGCCGAGGGCGATAAGGTTGACGGAACGCTGCGGATTATACGTCTGCGTCCACGCGATGAGATTCGTCTTGGGCAGACGGTTTTTCAGTTCTCCGTCGGATTTTTCGAAATAATCCGCGTCTATAACGGCTGTGCGGGGTATCTCTTTGCTTAAAAAATCTACGATGTCCGGCACAAAAGGCCTTTCCTCGACGCTGGCGCCTGTCTTCCTCAAAATTTCCGAAAGTTTGGCGCGAGACCCGTCGTTGGCGACCATTATGACTATATCGGCCATAAAATTACCCTTGCTCTTTGACTAAATAAACGAAAAACTCTTTATTGCCGCGCGCGCCTTTTATTTTGGAGGCGGATATTCCGGCCGACTTAAATCCGAGGAGTTCGGCGCGTTTGCCGACGTCCTCGGCGGCGCGGGCGGCCTTGGCCTCGTCTCTTACCACTCCGCGCGGAACCAGACGCGGCGGAAGTTCGAACTGCGGCTTGACCAGCGCCAATGTCTTAGAGACCGATTCCATTCCGACAGCCAGCGCCTCAAGTATTTTGATAATTGATATAAAAGACACGTCCACCGCCACGAAGCGACATCGCCGCGCGGATTTTATTATTTTCTCAATCTCAGTAGGCGGGGGCATATCGCCCGACGATACGCGCCGTTCGGCGAATCGTCTAAAATTATAATTTTCTATCAGCGTAACGCGCGGGTCGCGCGCGATGCGCTCGTGCATAAGATTTCTTCCGACGTCGAACGCATACACTTTCGAGGCGCCGCGCCGCAGCATACACTCGGTGAAACCTCCGGTGGAAGAGCCGATGTCGCAGCACTCAAGCCCCGAAATATCTATTGTGAAATCATCGAGCGCGCCTTCAAGTTTCAGTCCGCCGCGAGAAACGTAATCGTCCGACGAAAACGCCACTTCGACGCGAGCGTCTTTTTTTACCTGAGCGCCGGCGTGGGAGACCGCCAGGCCGTCAACCGTTACGGCGCCGGACATAGCCAGCGCCGCCGCTTTATTCAAATCGCCCGCGAGTCCTTTTTCGACGAGAAGACCATCAAGGCGCTTATGCATTTATCTTATTTACGACGGCATCTCGTCTACTATTCACTTC